>JAHECM010000085.1:0-5640 GCA_024641725.1 Limnohabitans sp.
CGCACCACCGCCACAAGGTGGACGCCCCCTCGGGCACCGCGCTCAAAATGGGCGAGGTGATTGCCGACGCCATTGGCCGCGACCTCAAAGACTGCGCGGTCTATGAACGCTTTGGCCACACCGGCGAGCGCGACCCCTCCACCATCGGTTTTTCCACCATCCGAGGCGGCGACATCGTGGGCGACCACACCGTGCTGTTTGCGGGCATCGGTGAACGCATCGAAGTAACCCACAAGTCCTCCAGCCGCGCCACATACGCCCAAGGCAGCTTGCGCGCTGTGCGTTACCTGGCCGACCAGCCGCGTGGCTTGTTCGACATGTTTGACGTGCTCAGCCTGCGCTGAACGCGCCCCTGACCTCACCACCGCCCATGAACCTGAACGACTTCCTCACCCACAGTGATGCAGTCACCTTGTTTTTGGCCGCCTTGCTGCTGAGCTTGTCGGTGGCCAGCTGGGTGGTGATGGCCTGGAAGTGGCGTTTGCTGCGCCGTGCCAGCCAAGATGTGCGCCGCAGCATCGCCGCGTTTTGGCAAGCCCCGGCTTTTGAAGCGGCCCGCCAACGCGTGGGTCAGTTTGACCGCGACGCCTGCGTGGCCCCCTTGCTCGACGCCACCTTGCTGCCCTTGGGCGGCACCTTGGCCAGTGCGGGAGACCGTCACCAGCAACTCACCCGTGTCTTGCGCGACGCGCTGCAAGCCGTGGTTCGCCGCCTGCAGTGGGGCCAGCTGCTGCTGGCCACGGCGGGCTCCACAGCGCCCTTCATCGGCCTTTTGGGCACGGTGCTGGGCATCTTCAATGCCTTGACGGGCATGGCCGAGGCTGGGCAACTGACCATCGACAAAGTCGCCGGGCCCGTGGGCGAGGCGCTGGTGATGACCGCTGTGGGTTTGGCGGTGGCCATTCCGGCGGTGTTGGGCTACAACGTGTTGGGGCGTCGGATCGGTCAAATCGAGGCCGAACTCGAAGGGTTTGCCCACGACCTGCGCGGCCTGCTGACCGAAGAGCGCCGCTGAGGCTGCTGTCGCCATGTCCTTTGGCCGTCTGTCATCGTCCAAGCCGCATGCGCCCATGAGCGAGATCAACGTCACGCCCATGGTGGACGTGATGCTGGTGCTGTTGGTCATCTTCATCCTCACGGCCCCCTTGTTGACCAGCGCCATTCGGCTGGAGCTGCCCCAAGGTGAGGGCACGCCGTCCGCGCAGACTGCCCCGTCCATCACCTTGGTGGTGGATGCACGCGGCGACCTGTACCTGAACGACCGGCCCATGACTGCACAAGCCTTGGCGGAAAGCCTCAAGCAAAGCGCTCAGCGCAATCCGGACACCGAAGTGCAGCTGCGCGCTGACCAGTCCATCGCCTACGGCCGGGTGGTCGAGGTCATGTCGCTGGCTCAAAAAGCCGGTTTGTCACGCATCGGGTTTGTCGCGCAGCCTGCCACGCGCTGAACGGCGTCTTTTTGGGTGGGGCACTCTCACCGCCCCCCTACAATTGGGCCACCATGCAAGACAAGTACACCCACCTCGACGTCGAAGCCGCCGCACAGGCCCGCTGGACCGCCCGCGATGCTTACCGCGTCACCGAAGACGCCAGCAAAAAGAAGTTTTACGCCTGCTCCATGCTGCCCTACCCCAGTGGCAAGCTGCACATGGGCCACGTGCGCAACTACACCATCAACGACATGCTCACGCGCCAGCTGCGCATGCGCGGCTACAACGTGCTCATGCCCATGGGCTGGGATGCTTTTGGCCTGCCCGCCGAAAACGCCGCGCTCAAAAACAAGGTGCCCCCAGCCAAGTGGACGTACGAGAACATCGCCTACATGAAAAAGCAGATGCAGGCGATGGGCTTGGCCATCGACTGGTCACGCGAAATCGCCACCTGCAACCCCGACTACTACCAGTGGAACCAGTGGTTGTTCTTGAAGATGCTCGACAAAGGCATTGCCTACCGCAAAACCCAGGTCGTCAACTGGGACCCGGTGGACCAAACCGTGCTGGCCAACGAGCAGGTGATCGACGGCAAAGGCTGGCGCACGGGCGCAACGGTCGAGAAGCGTGAAATTCCAGGTTACTACCTGAACATCACCGCTTACGCCCAAGAGTTGCTGGAACATGTGCAAATGGGCAACGACAAGGCCACCTTGAACGGCTGGCCCGACAAAGTGCGCTTGATGCAAGAGAACTGGATCGGCAAGTCTGAGGGGGTGCGATTCGCGTTCCCGCACACCATCGCTGGTGCTGACGGCGCTCTGATCGGTGACGGCAAGATGTACGTCTTCACCACCCGCGCCGACACCATCATGGGCGTGACGTTTTGCGCCGTGGCCGCCGAGCATCCGCTGGCGCTGCATGCGGCAGCGAGCAACCCCGCCTTGGCGGCGTTCCTTGAAGAATGCAAGAGCGGTGGCACGACCGAGGCCGAGCTGGCCACCCAAGAGAAAAAGGGCATGCCTACGGGCTTGTTCGTCACGCACCCGCTCACCGGCGCGCAAGTCGAGGTGTGGGTCGGCAACTACGTGCTGATGAGCTACGGCGATGGCGCGGTCATGGGTGTGCCGGCGCACGACGAGCGTGACTTTGCGTTTGCTTTGAAGTACGCCTTGCCGATTCAACAGGTTGTGGCTGCACGAGCTCCGGCCTTGGCGTCGCCTGCGTCGGGCGCCTCAGACGCAAGCTCAACATCGTTGCCCAACGCAGGCAACGCCAAGGCCTCTGTGGCCTTCGATGCGACCGCATGGGCAGAGTGGTATGCGACCAAAGATGGCGTGTGTGTGAACTCTGGCGAACTCGACGGCCTGAGCCAAAAAGCCGCCGTCAACACAGTGGCTGAGCTGCTCGCCGCCAAAGGCTTGGGCGAGAAGAAAACCACCTGGCGTTTGCGCGATTGGGGCATCAGCCGCCAGCGTTACTGGGGCACGCCCATCCCGATCATCCATTGCAACGAACACGGCGCAGTACCCGTGCCCGAAAAAGACCTGCCCGTGGTGCTGCCGCAAGACTGCATCCCCGATGGTTCGGGCAACCCGCTGCACAAACACGAGGGCTTCCACGCTGGGGTGACCTGCCCGGTGTGCGGCAAACCCGCCCGCCGCGAGACCGACACGATGGACACGTTCGTCGATTCGTCTTGGTACTTCATGCGCTACTGCGACCCGACCAACACCGAGGCGATGGTGGCCGAGGGCGCGCAGTACTGGGCACCGATGGACCAATACATCGGCGGCATTGAGCACGCGATTTTGCATTTGCTCTACGCCCGTTTTTGGACCAAGGTCATGCGCGACATGGGCTTGGTCAAAGTGGACGAGCCCTTCACCAAACTGCTCACGCAGGGCATGGTGCTCAACCACATTTATTCGCGCCGCACCGCCAAGGGCGGCAAGGACTACTTCTGGCCCCACGACGTCGAGCATGTGCTGGACGACGCAGGCAAAGTGGTGGGCGCCAAGCTCAAAAACGCTGCCGACAGCAGCGATGGTTTGTTGCCAGTGGGCACCACCATCGACTATGAGGGCGTGGGCACCATGTCCAAGTCCAAAAACAACGGCGTGGACCCGCAAGACCTGATCGAGCGCTACGGCGCAGACACCGCCCGCCTGTACACCATGTTCACCGCGCCGCCCGAGGCCACGCTGGAGTGGAACGATGCGGCGGTGGAAGGCAGTTACCGCTTTTTGCGCCGAGTGTGGAACTTTGCGGTCAAGCATGAGGCCACGCTGCAAAAAGGCATCGCGGTGGACCGCAGCCAGAACGTGGCGTTCGGCAAAGCCGCCAAAGCGCTGCGCCTGGATATCCACAGCGTGCTCAAGCAGGCCAATTACGACTACGAGCGCATGCAGTACAACACCGTCGTCTCGGCGGTGATGAAGATGCTCAACACGCTCGAAGATGTGCAACTGTCGGACAGCGGCGAAGACGCGGCCGCTCTGGCCGAGTGCTTCTCGATCTTGCTGCGCGTGCTCTACCCCGCATGCCCGCACATCACCGACCAGCTCTGGAACGAACTGGGCTACGCCGCGTGCTGCGGTGACTTGCTCGACGTGGCCTGGGCCGGGGTGGACGAATCTGCTTTGCAGCGCGACGAGCTCGAACTCATGTTGCAAATCAACGGCAAGCTGCGCGGCTCGATCCTGGTGGCCGCAACGGCCGACAAGGCCCAGATCGAAGCGGCGGCACTGGCCAGCGAGGCCTTTGTCAAGCAAGCCGAAGGCGCTGCCCCCAAAAAGGTCATCGTGGTGCCGGGCCGTTTGGTCAACGTGGTGCTCTGACATGCAACGCCGCCTGTTTTGCACCGCCGCGACCGCTGCCGTTGCCTTGGCTTTGCCGGGCTGCGGCTTCAAGCTGCGCCAAACAGGCGACTTTGCGTTCAAAACCCTCTACGCCAACTTTCCGGTGAACGCGCCACTGGGTGTTGAATTGCGCCGCAACTTGCTGGGCACCGGCAAGATCGAGTTGCTGAGCGATCCGACTCCCATGTCCAAGGCCGACGTGATCTTGGACATCTTGAGCGAGGTTCGCCAACCGGTGGTGGTGGGCCTGAACGCGTCGGGCCAGGTGCGTGAAATGCAGCTGCGTTTGCGGGTGAATTTTCGGCTGCGCACGCCCTCGGGGGACGAGTTGATCGAACCGGTGGAGATGTACCAGCAGCGCGACCTGAGCTTCACCGAAACGGCGGCTTTGTCCAAAGAAATCGAGCAAGCCATGCTGTTTCGGGACATGCAAGTGGACATCGTGCAGCAGATCATGCGCCGACTGGCCGCCGTCAAGCCGCGCAGTGCAAATGCAGCGGCACCTGCAGCGGCTTCGGCAGCGGCCCGACCCTGATCGAGCGGCCCCATGCAACTGGCCCTTCCCCAGCTGGCCGCGCACCTGCAAAAAGGTCTGCGCAGCCTCTACACCCTGTACGGCGATGAAGCTCTGCTCATGCAAGAGGCCGCCGACACGATCCGCGCCAGCGCACGCGCTCAGGGTTACACCGAGCGCACCGTCCACACCGTGGCCGGTGCCCACTTTGACTGGAGCGAGGTGCTGGCCGCTGGCGGGTCTTTGAGCCTGTTTGCCGACAAGCAGATCGTGGAGGTGCGTGTTCCCTCGGGTAAGCCGGGCAAGGAGGGCAGCCCGGCGATCCAACAACTGGCCGCTAGCGCGCAGGGCAACGACTCGACCCTCACCCTGTTCATGCTGCCCCGCTTGGACGCGGCCACCCGCAAGGGGGCTTGGTTTGGGGCGCTGGACAACCTGGGCGTGACGATCTCCATCGACACCATCGAGCGCCAAGCGCTGCCGCAATGGATTGCCCAACGCCTGCAAAAGCAGGGCCAAAACGTGGTCGCGGGCGAAGAAGGTCAGCGCACTTTGCAGTTCTTTGCCGACCGGGTGGAAGGCAACTTGCTGGCCGCGCACCAAGAAATCCAAAAGCTGGGCCTCTTGCACCCGCCCGGCGAGCTGACCTGGGCCCAGGTCGAGGCTGCGGTGCTCAATGTGGCCCGCTACGACGTGTTCAAGCTGTCCGAGGCGGTGCTCTCGGGACAAGTCGCCCGCGTGCAGCGCATGCTTGACGGCCTGCAGGCCGAAGGCGAAGCCGCTGTGCTGGTGCACTACACGCTGGCCGAAGACATCCGGGCCTTGAAGCGCGTCA
>JAHECM010000085.1:5740-11341 GCA_024641725.1 Limnohabitans sp.
TTGGCCGAGCCCATGGTGGACCGCTTGCGTTTGACCCCCAAAGTGTTGGAAACCTGCGCCCAAGGCTGCGAGCAGCTCGCGGCCATGCCCGATGTGATTGGCGAGATCGTGGGCATGAAGCAAATGCCCAGTGGTATCCGCGTGGGCCAAATGCGGGTGCCCATTGGCGTGTTTGGCATGATTTTCGAGAGCCGCCCCAACGTGACCATCGAAGCGGCCAGCCTGTCGATCAAGAGCGGCAATGCCTGCATCTTGCGCGGGGGCTCCGAGGCCATCGACTCCAACAAGGCCTTGACCAAGCTCGTGCAACAGGCCCTGAGCGACAGCGGCTTGCCCCTGGACGCGGTGCAGTTGGTGCAGACCACCGACCGCGCCGCCGTCAGCCAGATGATCACCATGCCCCAGTTTGTGGACGTGGTCATCCCGCGCGGCGGCAAAGGCCTGATCGAGCGCATCAGCGCCGAAGCCAAGGTGCCCGTGATCAAGCACTTGGACGGCAATTGCCACACCTATGTGGACGCACCCTGCGACATCGCCATGGCGGTCAAGGTGGCGGATAACGCCAAAACCAACAAATACAGCCCCTGCAATGCCAGCGAAGGCTTGTTGGTGGCGCGGGGCGTGGCCGCTGAGTTCTTGCCGCAGATCGGTGCGGTCTATGCCGCCAAAGGTGTAGAAATGCGCTGCTGCCCCAAAGCCAAAGCCATTTTGAGCCAGGTGCCCGCAGCGCAGCTCCAAGACGCCACCGAGCAAGACTGGTTCGAGGAATACCTCGCCCCCGTTATCAGCATCAAAGTGGTGGAAGGGCTGGACGAGGCCATTGCCCACATCAACCACTACGGCAGCCACCACACCGACGCCATCTTGACCCGCGACCACATGCACGCCCAGCGCTTTTTGCGTGAGGTGGACTCGGCCAGCGTCATGGTCAACACCAGTACCCGCTTTGCAGACGGCTTTGAGTACGGTCTGGGCGCCGAAATCGGCATCAGCACCGACAAATTTCACGCCCGAGGCCCGGTCGGCATTGAGGGCCTGACCTCGCTCAAGTACGTGGTGCTGGGCGAGGGCGAAGTGCGACAGTGACCGGCAATGCCCCCACCCCGCACGGGTGTCATGCGCGTGCTTGAGAATCCTTCGCATCCCACCCTATAGTCGGGCCAACGCCCGATTTTGAGAAAGACATTCCCCATGGTCCCCCACCTCGTCACTGCCCTGAACGGCCCCATCAATGAGCTGGAGCAACGCATCCTCGACTCGATGCCCGCCATTGAACGCTGGTTCCGCTTGGAATGGATGGAGCACACGCCCCCGTTTTACAGCTCGGTGGACATCCGCAATGCGGGCTTCAAGCTCGCGCCGGTGGACACCAACCTCTACCCCGGCGGCTGGAACAACCTGACCCACGAAATGCTGCCCTTGGCGGTGCAGGCGGCCCAAGCGGCGATTGAAAAAATCTGCCCTGAAGCCAAAAACCTGCTGATCATTCCTGAAAACCACACCCGCAACACGTTCTATCTGAGCAATGTGTTGCAACTGCAACGCATCTTCCACATGGCGGGGCTGAATGTGCGCATCGGCTCGATCAACCCTGAGATCAAAGAGTCCACCGACATCGCTTTGCCCAGCGGCGAAACCATCACGCTCGAACCGGTGGTGCGCAGCAAGCACCGCTTGGGACTGAAGGACTTTGACCCCTGCACCATCTTGCTCAACAACGACCTGTCGGCCGGGACTCCGGGCATTTTGGAAGAATTGCACGAGCAATTTTTGCTGCCGCCGCTGCATGCGGGCTGGAACGTTCGCCGAAAAACCAAACACTTTCAGAGCTACGAAGAAGTGGCCAAGCGCTTTGGCAAGTTGTTGGGCATCGACCCTTGGCTGATCAACCCCATGTTCAACCAGTGCGGCGATGTGAACTTTGCCGAAGGCACGGGCATCGAGTGCTTGCGCAGCAATGTGGACGCGCTGCTGACCAAGATCAAGCGCAAATACAAGGAATACGGCATCACCGAAAAGCCTTTTGTGGTGGTCAAGGCCGACAACGGCACCTATGGCATGGGCATCATGACGGTGCGCGATGTGTCCGATCTGGACCAGCTCAACCGCAAGACCCGCAACAAAATGAGTGTCATCAAGGACGGGCAGACCGTCAACGACGTGATCATCCAAGAGGGTGTGCTGACCAACGAGCGCATGAATGACGCCGTGGCCGAGCCCGTGGTGTACATGATGGACCGCTACGTCGTGGGTGGTTTCTACCGCGTGCACGCCGAACGCGGTGTGGACGAAAACCTCAATGCACCTGGCGCTAGCTTTGTGCCCTTGGCTTTTGCCGAGAGTGCACACCTGCCCCAGCCGGGCGTCAAACCCGGTGCCAGCGTGCCCAACCGCTTTTACATGTACGGCGTCATCGGGCGCTTGGCCATGCTGGCGGCCAGCTACGAGCTGGAAGCGACCGACCCAGAGGCCGAGGTCTACGATTAAAGTTGTTGCAGTGCAACAAATTGCCCCTTTTGGCGGTGACACGCCGACTTGAACGGGCGCAAAATAGCGAACTTCAAGTTTCAAAGCCTGGCCAGTGGTCAGGCCATTTTTTGTGTCCTCAACAAAGTCCTCTCTCGCCGCCCTGACCTTGGGCGCCATTGGCGTGGTTTACGGCGACATCGGCACCAGCGTGCTGTACGCCATGAAAGAGGTTTTTGGCTCCGGCCATGTGCCGTTCACGCATGACAACGTGTACGGCATCCTCTCCATTTTCTTTTGGACGCTGACCACCATCGTCTCGGTCAAATACGTGGTGCTGGTGCTGCGGGCCGACAACCACGGTGAAGGCGGCTTGGTGGCCATGTTGGCGCTGGCCTCCCAGTCGGTCAAAGACCGGCCCCAATTGCGCAAAGTGCTGCTCATCGTTGGCATTTTTGGCACCTGCCTGTTTTATGGCGACGGCGTCATCACCCCGGCCATCTCGGTGTTGTCGGCGGTGGAGGGCTTGGAGGTCATCTCTCCCAGCTTCACCAAATCGGTCATTCCGCTGACCTTGGTCATCTTGTTCATGCTGTTTTGGGTGCAAAAACGGGGCACGGCGGGCATTGGCAAATTCTTTGGCCCCATCACGGTGGTCTGGTTTGCCGTCATTGCGGTGCTGGGTGTCTCGCACATCGCGCAGCACCCCGCCATTTTGTGGGCCATGAGCCCGCATTACGCGTTGCGCTTCATGTGGGACTTTCCGCACACCACCTTCATCATCTTGGGTGCCGTGGTGCTGTGCGTCACGGGCGGCGAGGCGCTCTACGCCGACATGGGCCACTTTGGCAAAAAACCGATCCGCCTGGCCTGGTTCAGCGTGGTCATGCCCTCGCTCACGCTCAACTACTTTGGCCAAGGTGCGTTGCTGTTGAGCAACCCAGAAGCCGTCAAAAACCCCTTCTTTTTGATGGCCCCCGATTGGGCCTTGCTGCCGTTGGTGGGGCTGGCCACCATGGCCACCGTGATCGCCTCGCAGGCGCTGATTTCAGGCGCTTTCAGCGTCACCAAACAAGTGATCCAGTTGGGCTATTTGCCGCGCCTGCAGGTGCAGCACACCAGCGAAACCGACACCGGCCAGATCTACATGCCTTTTGTGAACTGGGGCCTGTTTGCCGCCATCGTCATGGCGGTGGTCATGTTCAAGTCGTCCAGCAACTTGGCCGCAGCCTACGGCATCGCCGTGTGCACCGACATGCTCATCACCACCGTGCTGACCTTCTTTGTGATCCGCTTCGCCTGGAAGCTGCCGCTGGCGCTGTGCATTGGCGCGACCGGCTTCTTCTTTGTGGTGGACTTGGCGTTCTGGGCCTCCAACTTGCTCAAGTTGTTTGACGGCGGTTGGTTCCCGCTCCTGATCGGCGCGGCCGTCTTCACCCTCATGCTGACCTGGCACGATGGCCGCCGCTTGCTCAACGAGTCAATGCGCTCAGACGCGCTGCGCTTGAATGACTTTTTGGAGGCGGTGTTCATCGCGCCGCCCACGCGCGTGGAAGGCACGGCGGTGTTTTTGACCGCAGAAACCGGCGCCGTGCCCAACGCTTTGCTGCACAACCTCAAGCACAACAAAGTGCTGCACCAGCAAAACCTGTTTGTCACCGTGCGCAGCCACGAAGTGCCCCGCATGGACGACGACAAACGCTTGGAAGTGCAAGCCTTGGGGCATGACTGCTGGCAAGTCATCGTCAACTACGGCTTCAAGGACAACCCGGATTTGCCCGCCTCACTGGCGCAGGTTCAAGACGCGGGCTACCAACTCGACCCGATGATGACCAGCTACTTTTTGTCGCGTGACATCGTGATCCCCACCATTGGCGGCGGCATGGCCCAGTGGCGCGAAAAGCTCTTCGCCCAAATGCACCACAACGCCAGCGCGGCAGCCGAGTTCTTGAACCTGCCGACCAACGGCGTGGTCGAACTGGGCTCCAAGATCGAGATTTAAACCAGTGACCCCATCTCCTCACCCATCACGATGGGGCGGGCGGGGGTCCAGTCCTTGTTGAACTGCATCACCCCTTGGGGGAACAACATCACTACGGTGGAGCCGAGCAAAAAGCGGCCCATCTCTTCGCCTTGGGCGAGCGCGATGTTGCCCATCTCGTAAGTCCATTCGCGCACATGGCCTGGGCGCGGCGGGTTGACCACGCCGTGCCACACGGTGGCCATGCTGCCCACGATCGTGGCGCCCACCAGCACCATCACAAACGGGCCGTGCTCGCCTTCAAACACACAGACCACGCGTTCGTTGCGCGCAAACAAGCCCGGTACGCCGCGAGCGGTGGTCGGATTGACTGAGAACAAATCGCCCGGCACGTAAACCATGCGCGTGAGCCGTCCCGCGCAAGGCATGTGGATGCGGTGGTAGTCGCGGGGGCTGAGGTAAAGGGTGGCAAATTCGCCATCTTGAAACTGCGCTGCCAGCACAGCGTCGCCGCCCACCAAGGCGCGGGTGCTGTAGCTGTGGCCCTTGGCCTGAAACACCTGATCGCCCGCAATCGGACCACACTGGCTGATGGCACCGTCCACCGGGCTGACAAAGGCGGCAGCGGCCAAAGGACGCGCGCTGGCTTTGAGTGGGCGCGTGAAAAACGCGTTGAAGCTTGCGAAGCTGGCCGTGTCGGGGTTGGCCGCTTCGCCCATGTTCACGTTGTAGCGGCGCACGAAACGGTCAATGATCGCGGTCGTCACGCCGCCCCATTGGCTGCCCGCCACCCAGCCCGCGAAGGCGGTCAGGGCTTGTTTGGGGATCAGGTACTGCGGCAAGACCGCCAGGCGATCAGAAAAGGAGCTGGACATGAGGGGGCCGCCAAAGCGGTTCAGGACAATGCCTCGATTTTATCGGTGAGCCAGACCCGTGTCCGGACCCGTGTGCCTGCATTGAACAGCTGTGTGGACCGATGCCAACCGAACCAGGCACGCACAGCACCAACACATTCATGCACAATGAACGTCTGCAAAAAACGAGGTCCATCCGATGAACAGAATCACCCTTGAAACCGGCAAGCGCGGGGGGCGGCCATGTATCCGTGGTCTGCGGATCACGGTGTACGACGTTTTATCGATGCTCTCCAGTGG
>JAHECM010000094.1 GCA_024641725.1 Limnohabitans sp.
TATATTCCACCGGCTGAAGCTGAGGTGAACTACTACCGGCAACTAGCCGGGAAAAGCGAGACCGAGGTCTCAACTTAAACCAACCAGCCTCCACGAAACCCGGGGCTTTTCACCCCACCCGATACGCTGATTGAATTGGCTGTTCGAGTTGCGATCGCACCAGGCGAAAACAAAACTCTGGAGTTTTGTGTTTCTAATCAAGTGGGGGTAGCTGGCGTTCCCTCCGCTGAACTTGCCTTTGAACGTTTTTACCGCGCTGAGGCAGCCCGCAAGCAATCGGGCGCGGGCATTGGTTTGTGGTTGTCACAATCCTTGGCGAGCGCTTTGGGGACCAAGGTCTTGATGCACGCCGAAGGTTCGAGAATTACATTTAGCCTAGCCCTACCCTATGCATGACACAACCCCTCCGTCACTGAAAGCACAGACGGCCGATGTGATTGTTGTCGATGACAACGTGCGGCTGAGCCATGAGTTGTTCTTGGTTTTCCAGGCCGCCGGCTGGAGCGTGCGCTGCGCCGACGATGGTCAAGATTTGCGCGTGCAGATGGCATTCAAAGAAGCGGCCATAGTTGTACTTGATTTGAATTTGCCCGGCGAAGATGGCATCAGCCTTTGCCGCTGGCTACGAAAAACACACCCGCGAGTTGGCATTGTGCTGCTGACTGCTAGAGTCATGGGCAGTGAACGCACTGAGGGTTATGTTGCTGGTGCCGATGTGTACCTGACCAAGCCGACTCGCCCTGCGGAGTTACTTGCCGTCGCTGGCAACCTTTGGCAACGCACTCATTTGGGCGTCGGATTGGTAGAGGGTTCTACACCGTTGACCTGGTCGTTGCACATTAAAGCGCTTCGCTTGCTTTCTCCTCAGTTGGACATGTTGAGTTTGACACCCAGCGAGTGCGCCTTGCTGCAAGGACTGGCATCGGTTAACGGCCTGTGCACCTATGACCAATTGATTGCCAAAATAAGTCACGTAAGCCAGAGCTACGACGTAGACAAGGCACGGCTTGAGGTCGTGGTCAGCCGCCTCAGAAGCAAACTGGCAGCGTTTCAAACAAATGGATTTCAGATCATGACAGCCCACGGACTTGGGTACAGCCTGACACTCCCGCTGGCGATCAAAGCCTAAGTGCGCCAACGCAAGTCCTAAGGCTGTATGCCCGCTCCAGCCAGGTATTTGATGTAGGGCTAGACAACAAGCACTCGTCTTCATGAATGCGGGCCGCAGAACTTCTCTGTATTGGATTCCTTTTGCCACTTGCTGCCAATGCTGCAATCACTCGGTTGAGGCTTAGTCAAAACAATGCGGTAAAAATCCATGGATCGCAGTCTGTCAAACCTCAAAAAGCAAAAAGCCCAACCGATAAGGGCTGGGCTAATTACTTGATTTACTTGGGGTGGCTGATGGGGCTCGAACCCACGACAACAGGAATCACAATCCTGGACTCTACCAACTGAGCTACAGCCACCGTAGAGATGAAATTATAACCTCAAGTCAGCTCATTTTTCGGCTGAAGATGCAGTTTTGCTGGGGGTGTTGGGCACCAAAATTTCGGCTTTGAACTGGGCCTTGAGTGCCGCCAAATAAGCTTGTGTTTCAGCCTGCCCCCACAACTGGGCAAATTGCTGGCGGATTTGTTCGGCTTTTTGAGGTTCTTGGGCTTCACGCGGCACGATCTTGTTCACGCGGGCCAAGGCGAATCCTTGGGCGCCCAAGTCCACGCCCACAAGGGCTGGCAATTTGGCAGGATCAGCGCGCAGCGCTGCGTCCAACAAGGCCTGCGGCTGGGCTTGGGGCTGGTCACGCGAAACCACCACGGCAGCACCCAGTTTGGCCTGATCAGGCTGGGTTTTCCAGGCGTCAAGCTGGGCGCGGCCTTCGCTACGGGCCAGCTCGGCCGACTTGTCTGCCACGAATTGGCGCTTGACGTCGTCTTTGACGTCGTCAAAAGGACGCACAGCGGCGGCATGGTAGTTGACGATGCGTGCAGACACCAAGGTGTTGGGGGACACTTCCACAGCTTCGGTGTTGCGGCGTTTGCTGACCGCGTCTTCAGAGAACAAGGCTTGCAGCAGCTTGGGGTTGGCCAAAGCGGGCACCGAGCCGGGCACGCGGGTCACGCCCTTGGCTTGCTGCACGCTGAGTTTGAGCTTGTCGGCCACGGGTTTGAGCGAATCGGACTGCTCGTACACCCCGTTGGTGAAGCTGTCCGCCAACTCCGCGAATTTGCGCTGGGCTTGCTGTTTGCGCAGGTCGGCTTCCAGTTGCGGGCGCATGGCCTCAAAACTGGGGGGTTTAGGAGACTTGATGCCCGTGAGTTGAATGATGTGAAAGCCGAAGTCTGACTCGACCACATCGCTGATTTCACCATCTTTCATGGCAAAAACAGCCTCTTCAAAGGGCTTGACCATCGCACCACGGCCAAAAAACTCCAGGTCGCCGCCTTTGGCGGCAGAGCCGGGGTCTTGCGATTTTTTGCGCGCCACATCGGCAAAGCTCTTGGGTGCTTTGCGCAGCTGGGCCAGCAACTCGTCCGCTTTGGCTCGGGCTGCCTTGCGATCAGCCGCAGGGGCGTCCTTGGCCGCAGTGATCAGCACATGGCTGGCGCGCCGCTGCTCCTGGCTGCTCAGCCGCTGCACGTTTTGCTCGTAGTAGCTTTTCAGGTCTTGTTCCGGCAATTGGATGGACGACATCAGGCCATTGACATCCAGGATCACGTATTCCACATCGGCGCTTTCGGCGGAACGGAAACGGTCTGCGTGCGCTTTGTAAAACGCCGTCAACGCATCGTCCGTGACTTTGACCTTGGCGGCAAAGTCAGGGGACGCATACCGCAGCACCTGAATTTCACGGCGCTGCAAATAAGCTTGCAGGGCCGCTTCGGTTTGAGGGGCCGTGGCCAGCACAGAGGCTTGAATGGGGGTGATCACCTGACGGTTGGAGAGGTCCACGCGCACTTGGTTTTCAAACATCTCTGGGGTCATGCCTTGGCCTGCGGCCAACTGCCTATAACGCTCCATGTCGAGCTTGCCATCGGCACCGCGCAAGCCTGCAATGGTCGGGTTTTGTTGCAACTCACGGGCCAAACGCGCGTCGCTGGTGACCAGCAATTGTTTTTGGGCCGCCACGGCCATGACACGGTCGTTGAGCAATCGCTCCAATGTGGCCATGCGGGCCTCAGACGAGTCCAGCAATTTGGGGTCCACATTGGGCATCTGTGCTCGGATGCGGTCCACCTCTCGTTTGTGGGCTTCGTCCCACTCAGACTGGGTGATTTTCTGACCGTCCACACGGGCCACCTCAGCGGCACGGTCATTGAAACGGCTGTACCCCTCGATCCCAAACATGACAAACGATGGGATGATCAGGAGGAACAAGAGCCCCATCATGATCTTGGAGTTGTTGCGGACGGTATCAAACATGTCTGACTCTCGGTAGGACAACAAAAAAGGCGAACACTTTGTTCGCCTTTTTCAGAGGGTTGGTGGGTGCTGACGGTCTCGAACCGCCGACCTACTCCGTGTAAAGGAGCCGCTCTACCAACTGAGCTAAGCACCCAACCTGAAAACGGGGATCAGTTCAAAGCGTCCTTCAGGCCTTTGCCTGGACGGAACTTTGGCACCTTGGCTTTTTTGATTTTAATCGCAGCGCCAGTGCGTGGATTGCGACCTGTGCGTGCAGCACGGGTGCCCACCGCAAAAGTACCAAAACCCACCAGCGACACGGTGCCGCCTTTTTTCAAGGTGGTGCGCACAGCGCCCATGGTGGCTTCCAAGGCGCGGCCAGCGGCAGCTTTGGACAAGTCGGCGTGTTTGGCGATGTGTTCGATCAGTTCAGTTTTGTTCACAAGAAACCTCTTGAAGTTGCATACCGGATGCCCGGCGTTTGACTGAGTGAACTGTTCAAGCCTGTGGATTGAACAGCAATTTGTCTCCGGCGTTTTGCCGATCACCATTAAAGCCAGCCCCTTTGGGCCTGTCAATCATGTTATCGACAAGAATCTCAACGCGGGACGGATTCTAGCCGTGAAAAGCCTTGCAATCGGCATGGTTCCACAGTTTTTTGATCCCCCTGCGACAGCTTACAGTCAGCAAGCTGGGCGTGCATCAAATCAGTGCAGCGATGGCACGTCCTACGTCAGCGGTCTTGCCGGTGCCCCCCAAATCGGGGGTGCGCGGCGCGCCACTTCCGGGGGCGAGCATGTGTTCAATGGCGCCCAAAATCGCATCGTGCGCGTCTTTGTGACCCAAAAACTCCAGCATCATCGCGCCGCACCAGATTTGTCCGATGGGGTTGGCAATGCTCTGGCCAGCGATGTCTGGCGCCGAGCCATGCACGGGCTCAAACAGCGACGGAAACTTGCGGTCCGGGTTCAAGTTGGCGCTGGGCGCAATGCCAATGGTGCCTGTGCAGGCGGGGCCCAGGTCAGACAAAATGTCGCCAAACAGATTGCTGGCCACCACCACGTCAAAAAAGTCGGGGCGCTGCACAAAGTGCGCGGTGAGGATGTCGATGTGGAACTTGTCCACGTTGATGCCCGGGTAGGCCTTGGCCATCTCGGCCACGCGCTCGTCCCAATAGGGCATGGTGATCGCAATGCCGTTGGACTTGGTGGCACTGGTCAGGTGCTTTTTGGGGCGAGTTTGGGCCAACTCAAAGGCGAATTTGAGCACCCGGTCCACACCAATGCGGCTCATCACGGTCTCTTGCATGACGATTTCGCGCTCTGTGCCGGGAAACATGCGCCCGCCAATGCTGGAATACTCGCCTTCGGTGTTTTCTCGCACGATGTACATGTCGATCTCGCCGGGCTGACGTGGGCTGCCGTCGCGGCGCACCACGGGGGCGATGATGCCAGGCATCAGGCGCGCTGGGCGCAGGTTGATGTACTGGTCAAACTCGCGGCGAAACAGCAACAAGGACCCCCACAGCGAGACATGGTCAGCGATCTTGTCAGGCCAGCCGACAGCGCCAAAATAGATGGCGTCGTGGCCGCCGATTTGGTCTTTCCAGTCGTCGGGCAGCATCTTGCCGTGCTTCTCAAAATAGTCCCAGCTCGAAAAGTCGAAGTGGTCAAACTGCAAGTCGATGCCAAACTTGCTGGCCGTCGCTTCGAGCACGCGGATACCTTCGGGCATGACTTCTTTGCCAATGCCGTCGCCCGCAATGACGGCTATGCGGTGTTTTTTGCTCATGGTTTGTTCCTTGTCCATCAGACAGTGGGGTTTGAAAAAAATGTTTGCGCCTCGGCAATCACTTGCTCTGGGGCTTCTTCGGCCAGATAGTGCCCGCAAGGCAAGGCCCGACCTGTCACCTGTGCAGCGCGCTCGCGCCACAAACCCAGCACGTCAAAGCACCGCCCGACCGCACCGTGTTCGCCCCACAACACACGCAGGGCTTGCGGCAGCAAGCGCGCTTGCGCCACATCGGCGCGGTCATGGCTCAGGTCGATGCTGGCACTGGCGCGGTAGTCCTCGGCAATCGACCGGGCTGTGCCGGGCAAAGCGGCGCAGCGTTCGTATTCGGCCAAAGCCTCTGGCGCAAAAGCCTGCAAGCCCGCGTACCGCGCCCCCATGACGCTGCGCACATAGCGCGCCGGGTCGGACTCGACCAAAGCCTCGGGCAGTGGCGGGGGCTGAATCATGAAAAACCAGTGCCAATAGGCCCGGGCAAACGCCTCACTGGTGTTCTCGTACATGGCCAAGGTCGGGGCAATGTCCAACAACAACATCCGGCCCACGGCCTGCGGATGGTCCGCAGCCAGGCGGTGTGCCACGCGAGCGCCTCGGTCATGCGCGAGCACATCGAAGCGCTCAAATCCGTGGGCCTTCATCACCGCCAAAGCGTCGAGCGCCATCTCACGCTTGCTGTGGTTGGCGTGCGCTTCGTCGGCGGCGGGCCGCGACGAGTCGCCATACCCGCGCAGGTCCATCAACACCACACGGTGGGTTTGGGCCAGCGCCGGTGCCACCCGGTGCCACATGGTCATGCTTTGAGGGTGACCATGCAAGAGCAGCAACGGTGGCCCCGAGCCAGCAGCGCGGGTGTGCAACTGCACGCCACCACGCTCGACCTCAAGAACATCAAAAGCAGGGAAAAAAGACACTGTCCGAATCCGAAATGACGCCAGGGGCGATCAGGGCTTGGGGGCTGCGGGCCGCACCACCAAACTCACGCCCAGCGCCGTGATGGCCGTGCCCAGCAGGGTCAGGGCGGTGATGGACTCGTCAAACAACAACCAAGCGATCATGGCGGTGGTGGGGGGCACCAAGTACATCAGGCTGGCCACTGTGGCCGCCGCGCCGCGCTGGATCAAGATGTAAAGCAAAGAGCTTCCGCCCAAGGTCAAGCCCAGCACCGACCAGGCCATGGCCCCGGCCAACTGCCCGTTCCAGTGCGTGGTTTCAGGCTCCAACCAGGCCAGAGGCAAGGTGACCGCGGCTGCTGCCAAAAGCTGCACCGTGTTGGCCGTGCGCACATCGCAGGGCTGCACAAAGCGTTTTTGGTAAAGCGTGCCGGTGGTGATGGCCAGCAAAGCCGCCACGGCCCAAGCCAAGTTGCCGGGCGTGACGTGGTCCAGCGGCGTGCCTTGGGTGAACTTGCGAGAAACCACCATGACCAAGCCAGCAAAGCCCAAGAGCAAGCCCAGCCACTGTCGGCGGGTGACGCTGGGCTGCCCCTGTGATCGGGCCATGGTTGACAGCCAAATGGCGGTCAACACCGGTTGAATGCCCACGATCAGGGACGACAAGCCCGAGCCCATGCCCGCTTTGACTGCGGCCCAAACGCCGCCCAAATACCCCGCAT
This sequence comes from Limnohabitans sp., assembly GCA_024641725.1. GTDB lineage: Bacteria > Pseudomonadota > Gammaproteobacteria > Burkholderiales > Burkholderiaceae_C > Limnohabitans_A. The sequence continues at coordinate 6,809 of JAHECM010000094.1, forward strand.
GCATGAACACCCCGGTCACGGCCAAGTGCAGCCATTGGGTGCGGTTGCGTGGCCAAGCCACTTTGGCCAGCCAAATCCAAGCCAAAAAACACAGGATGGAAAAAAAATAACGCCACAGCAAGAAGCTGAAAGGCGGGGCATACGGCATGCCAAATCGGGCCACGATGAAGCCAGTGCTCCAGATCAGGACAAACACGGCGGGCATGGCCTTGACCCAGGCCGAGCTGTCTTGAGAAACGGTCATTTCACGCGGGCGCGAATTTCGGGCAAGGCTTTTTGCATGTAGTACACCATCGACCAGATGGTCAGCACGGCGGCCACCCACACCAACACGGTGCCCCAGGCGTGCGTGTCGATCACACCGAAGAGCGCGCCGTCAAACAACAAAAAGGGGATCGCCACCATCTGCACCGTGGTTTTGAGCTTGCCCACCATGTGCACCGCCACGCTTTTGCTGGCGCCAATCTGGGCCATCCACTCACGCAGTGAAGAAATAGCGATCTCTCGCCCGATGATGATCAGCGCCACAAGCACATGCACCCGGTTCATGTGGACCAAAATCAGCAAAGAGGCGCAGACGAGGAACTTGTCAGCCACCGGGTCCAAAAAAGCACCAAAGGCCGATGCCTGATTGAGCTTGCGGGCCAAATAGCCGTCCAGCCAATCGGTGATGGCGAAGACCACAAACATCAGGGTGGAGATCTCGTTTTGGGCCTGCACCGCCATGTTCGGCAGGTAATAGACGCCCACAATCAAAGGGATCGCAAGAATGCGCGTCCAGGTCATGAGCGTGGGGATGGTCCAAAACATGGGCTTGATTGTGCACCAAGCGAAGGCCCTGCTGATTCGGCCGCTCAACCTTATCGATAAGCCTTGTCGCTAAGCCTTCGGCCGCTCACCCCATGGATCAGCGCAGCGCTTGGTAAATCGCCTCGGCCAGGTCTTGCGAAATGCCCTCCACCGAGGCCAGGTCTTCCACGCTGGCCGCCTCTACCCCACGGACACCGCCAAAGCGCTGCAGCAGGCGTGCCCGTTTGCGTGGGCCAATGCCCGGAATTTCTTCGATCTTGCTGCCGCCCACACGCACCTTGGCGCGCTGCGCCCGCATGCCCGTGATGGCAAAGCGGTGCGCTTCGTCACGGATCTGGGCCACCAGCATGAGCGCGGCCGAGTCTTTGCCCAAATACACCTTGTCGCGCCCATCGGCAAAGACCAGCTCCTCCAAGCCCACCTTGCGGCCCTCACCTTTTTCCACGCCCACAATGCGCGACAAATCCAGCCCCAAATCGGTGAACACCTCACGGGCCATGCTGACTTGCCCCTTGCCGCCGTCAATCAGCACCAAGTCGGGCAAGCGCGCGCTGCCTGCTGCGCCGCCGTCTTGGGATCGCAACGCCTCGGCCAGCTTGCCGTAACGGCGCATCAGCACTTGGCGCATGGCGGCGTAGTCGTCGCCCGGGGTGATGCCCTCGATGTTGTAGCGGCGGTATTCGCTGCTTTGCAGCTTGTGCTGGCGAAACACCACGCAAGACGCTTGGGTGTTCTCGCCCGCCGTGTGCGAAATGTCAAAACACTCCATGTGCAGCTGGTCCAAGTCGTCCGGAGCCAAGTCCAAGGCCTCGGCCAAGGCGCGTGTGCGGGCCTGCTGCGAGCCCTCTTCGGCCAAGAGCCTGGCCAGTTGCAGGTCAGCGTTTTTCTCGGCCATTTCCAGCCAAATGCGGCGGTGCTCACGCGGCTGCGTCACGGTGCTGATTTTGACGCCCGCCTGCTCGGACAGCGCCGAGATGAGTGCCTTGCTGACCGCCACGCTCAAAATCAAGAGCGGCGGCACCGGCACGCCCAAGTAATGCTGGGCCAAAAAGGCTTCGAGCACTTGCACCTCCACAGGCACCACGGGCTCCCCCTCCTCCAGTGCTTGCAGGTCGGCGGCGTCTTGCACATGGGTCGGGAAATAAGGCCGATCGCCCAAATGCCGCCCACCGCGCACCATGGCCAAGTTCACGCAAGCACGCCCGCCTTGCACCCGCACCACCAAAATGTCGGCATCGGTGTCAGCAGCCGTGTCCACCGACTGCTGGTGCAAGACCTTGGCCAGTGCCGACAACTGGTTGCGCACTTCAGCGGCCAGCTCAAATTCAAGCCGCTCGGCGTGCGCCATCATGCGCGACTCCATCTCGCGCATCAGCGCGCTGGTTTCGCCGCGCAAGAACTGCTCGGCGTGCCGCACATCGGCCTGGTAGGACTCGGGGCTGATCAGGTTCACGCACGGGCCCGAACAACGCTTGATCTGGTAAAGCAAACAAGGCCGGGTGCGGTTGGCAAACACCGTGTCCTCGCAGGTGCGCAGACGAAACACTTTTTGGATCAGTTGGATCGACTCTTTGACCGCCCAAGCGCTGGGAAACGGCCCGAAGTAACGGTGTTTTTTTTCGACCCCACCCCGGTAATAGGCCACGCGGGGGTAGTGCGGCGGCTGCGGGGCCTTGACCACGGCAGGCAAAGCCTCGCGCCCAGTGCCGCTCAATTTGAGGTAGGGGTAGCTCTTGTCGTCTCGAAACAAGATGTTGAAGCGCGGGTGCTGGGTTTTGATGAGGTTGTTTTCGAGCAGCAAAGCCTCGGCCTCAGAGCGCACCACGGTGGTCTCCATGCGGGTGATCTTGCTGACCATGTGGCCTATGCGCGTGCCGCCATGGTCTTTTTGAAAATAACTCGATACCCGGCGCTTGAGGTTGAGCGCCTTGCCCACGTAAAGCAGCTGGTCTTGTGCGTCAAAGTAGCGGTACACCCCCGGCAAGGCGGGCAGCGCGGCCACTTGGGCGAGCAGGGCTTCATCATGGGTGAGAGACATGGCGGCTATTGTCTGTGAAAACTCGGGCGACAATCCGAGCATGCAAAGCGGCCAACTCTGGGACATTTTCTGCACCGTCATCGACAACCACGGCGACCTGGGCGTGTGCTGGCGGCTGACGCGCCAATTGTGCGACGCCGGGCACCGCGTGCGCCTGTGGGTGGACGACGCCTCGGCCCTGAGCTGGATGGCACCGGCGGCCCCCCAAGACCCCTGCATTGAATTGTTCAGTTGGCAGCAAGCGCGCCAAGCGGATGTGCTGCAAGCCCTGCCCCCGGCCGATGTGTGGATCGAAGCCTTTGGCTGCGAGATTCCCGAAAGCTTTGTGGCCCAGGCTGTGGCCACCCGACAGCGTCAACCCGAGTGGATCAACCTCGAATACCTGAGCGCCGAAGACTGGGTGGCCCGCATGCACGGCCTGAGCTCGCCCGTCATGAGCGGCCCGGCCAAGGGGTGGCTCAAGCGGTTTTTCTACCCCGGCTTCACGCCCAACACGGGCGGCCTGCTGCGCGAATCAACGCTGCTGACACGCCAACAGGCGTTTGACCGCGCCGCGTGGCGGCGGCAACACGCCCCGCAGCTGCCCGACAAGGGCCTGTTGGTGAGCTTGTTTTGTTACGAACCCGCAGCCCTAGACGGTTTGCTGCAGCAGTTGGCAGGCACCTCGCACCAGCTGTTGGTCACCCCCGGGCGTCCCTTGGCCGCTGTGCAACAAGCGCTGGCCACCGGGTCAGGCGGCATGCCTAGCCTCCAATGGCGTGCCCTGCCCTACACCGACCAAGAGGGCTTTGACGCCATGCTCTGGGCCTGCGACATCAACGGGGTGCGAGGGGAAGACTCTCTGGTGCGGGCCCTCTGGGCAGGACAGCCCTTCGTGTGGCACATCTACCCCCAAGACGACGACGCGCATCACGCCAAACTGGACGCTTTTTTGGACTGGCTGCAGGCCCCGCAAAGCTTGCGGCGCTTTCACAAGATATGGAACGGCATCGACAGCGGCCCCCTGCCAGCCCTGGACGCGCTCACTTTGGCGGATTGGCGCGCATGCACCCTGGCTGCGCGCCAAGCCCTGATGTCGCAGGCCGATTTGTTGACCCAGCTCACGGGCTGGACGGCCAGGGCAGCGTGAACGACATGAACCGCCTGAACCCTCAATCGCTGGTAGCCCGAGACTGGCTGGCAAGCTTGCTGGCTCAGGGCTCGAGCGTCTGCACATGGCGCACCAAGCCGGGCCGCAACTGCAAAGGCCGGTAACCGCCCTGCGCCCACTCACGGGCCATGTCGCGGCTGCGCGGCGAAAACACATGACCACTTTGGCCGGTTTGGTAGATAAACAGCGAATTTTCAAGTTCGGCCAGGTCGTACACCGCCCGCATCGACGCGGCATGCCGGTTGGCAAAGGGGTCAGTCTTTTCATTGGCCCAATACTGGCCCACGTTCACGGTGAACCCATCGCCACTGCTGGGCACGCGCACGTCAAACAAGGCAGCAAGTCCCGGCACCTTGCCCAAGGGCTTGTGGCTGCTGACGGCGGGGTGCCAATCCCCCCAGCGCCAAGCGGCCACATCTTGGCCTGACTGGCGGGCAATGCGCGCAAGTGCCCGGTCGA
>JAHECM010000112.1 GCA_024641725.1 Limnohabitans sp.
CGTAGAGCTGTTCTTTGTGCTCGCCCAGGTACTTGGCCAAGGCTTTCAGGCGCTGGGCACGCTCCTGAAAATCGAGCTTGAGCAAATTGGGCAGGCCCACCGTGCGGGCGTGGTGCACCGCATCGCCAAAGTCGATGGTCTCGGCATGCGTGTGCGCGATGGTCTGGCCGTTGATGGCGCTGCGCAAGTTTTGTGCGCCTTGCTGGCCAATCCACTGGCCAGCGATGAAACTTTGAAGGACTTGGGACATGGGTGAGCGCTTTCTGTTAAGAACAAAGCTCGGTCCATCAGAATTAACCAACCGAGCGGTCGGTTAATTTTAGTCGCTTTGTCTGGGTCCCACAGCCCAAGGAGACAGGGGGTTTCCCCTTGTCTGTATTGAGTGCCCTCGATCAAGTCACCTCGAACGCCATCAAGCCCGTGGCCGTGTTGGAGATCGGAATGTGGTAGTTGCGGTGCACCTCTTTGACCGTGGGGCCTGCACTGGTGAGCGCGGCGCGCATGGCCAACCACATCAGCAATTCCACGCCCTGGGTGCCGGTTTTCTCGACCAGTTCCAGCGTGCTGAACTGCGTGGCCCATTCGGGGTTGCAGACCAAGCTGTCCATGAACTGCAGGTCAAAGGCTTTGTTGATGAAGCCGGCGCGTTCGCCATCCAATTGATGGCTGAGTCCCCCCGAGGCGCAGACGACCACTTTTTTGGGGCTGTCCCACGCGGCAATCGCCTCGCCCACAGCTCGGCCCAAGGCATACACACGCTTGGCGGAGGGCAACGGGAACTGCACGGTGTTGATGTTGATCGGCACCAGGGTCACCGGGGTCTCACCCTCGGGCCAAAACAGCTTGAGCGGCAAGGTGCAGGCGTGGTCCACCAGCATGTCCTGGCAAGTCACGATGTCAAAGTCCTTGCCGATCAGCGTGTTGATGATTTGCCAGGACAGATCCACCTCGCCCTTGAACGGCGGCAACGTGGGGATGCCCCAGCCTTCGTCGGCATTACTGTACTGCTGCGCAGCGCCCACGGCGAATGTGGGCATTTTGTCGAGAAAAAAGTTCAGCCCGTGGTCGTTGTAAAACATGACGACGACATCCGGTTTTTTCTCGCCCAGCCACTGCTGCACAGGCGGATAACCGGAAAAAAACGGGGCCCAGTACGGCTCGTCCTTTAGGCCTTTGTGAATGGCATTGCCGATGGCTGGGATGTGGGAGGTGGCGAGACCGCCAATGAGTTGGGCCATGGGTTTCTTTCAAAAGTGGGGGCAGGTCAAGCCGCGTAAGCCTGCAGCTTGGCTTTGAAGGCGTCTTTGCTCATGCCGGTTTGCTGGGCACCGATGTCTTGCATGTCCAAGCCAAAAATGCCGGCAAACTTGGCCAGGTAGTAGGCGTTGCCTCCGGCATCGATCAGTTCGAGCACCTGACGCGAGCGGATTGCAGCTTTTTGGGGTGCCGTCAAGCCGTACTGGCGCATGTATGCCTCTTCGTCGTTTTTGAAGCGGTCGCGGTTCTCGGCCGAATTGAACGAGAAGCACATTTTGTTGAGCGCATAGCCTTTGCGGGCCATCTCGCCGTCAAACGGTGTGGTGCCTTGGATTTTGAGCGTGGTGGACATGAACAGCTCCTGCGGGGTGGGTGATGAAAGGGAGTATCTGGCCGCCAACACATAAAATAAACAGATCAATTCTCATACAACCCATGAAAAATTTCGATTGGTCAGACCTGGACGCCAAACTGCTGAGGCTGCTGGTCACCGTGGTGGACACCGGCTCCATCACCGGGGCGGCGCAGCGCCTGGGCGTGACGCAGTCGGCTGTCAGCCACCTGCTGGACAAGCTGCGCACCATCACCGGGGACGTGTTGTTTGCCAAATCGGGGCGAGGCATCGTGGCCACGGCGCGGGCCGAGGCCTTGGCCGAGCGTGCGCGCGCCCTGCTGGGTGAACTGGAGCGGTTTGCCCATTGCGAAGCGTTTGACCCGGCGCAGTGGCGCAGCACCTTCACCATCGCGGCGAATGACTTTCAGCGTGACGCCCTGCTGCCCGCTTTGATGCAGCGCCTGCGCGAGGCCGCGCCGGGCCTGCGTTTGCGGGTCATTCCGTCGGACGTACCCACGCCCGAGATGTTGCGGCAGGAGCATTGCCAAATCGTCATCAGCCCACGCCCACCCGATGGCGCAGACCTGATGCAAAAGCGCCTTTTTGCCGACCGCTACCGCGTGTTTTATGACCCAGCCATTCGCGCCGCGCCCAGTTCGCGCGAGGACTTTCTGGCCAGCGAGCACATCACCGTGGTGTATGCACCGATGCGTCCGCTGGACTTGGACCAACACCTGCAAAAGCAAGGCATCGTGCGAGACTTCAGGGTCATGGTGCCGGGTTTTGCAGGCCTGCCCTCCTTCATCCGAGGCACCCCATTGCTTGCGACGGTGCCGGGCTTGCTGCAACAACACCTGATGCGCGACCTGGCCAACTGCGAGGTGCCCGTGCCCTGCCCCGAGATGCCGATGTACATGGTCTGGCATGTGCGCCACCAGCAGGACCTGGCCCACCAATGGCTGCGCGCGCAGGTGCAAGTGGTGGCTCAGCCGCTGTCAAACCAGCACAGCCCCTAGAATCAACTCGCCATTGACCCGTGCTTTGACGCACCCAGGACTGACATATGCAAGAACTCGGACGACTCGAAGACCTGCCCCCAGACTACGTGCAAGACCTGCGCAAGGTGAACCTGGTGCCCCTGTGGCCCAGCCTGCGCGGTGTGTTGCCGCCCAAGGTGCCCACGCGCCAAACCCAGCCCACCTGCTGGCCCTATCGTGACATCAAGCCGCTGCTGCTCAAAGCAGGCGAGCTCACCCCCATTGAAAAAGCCGAACGCCGTGTGCTGGTGCTGGCCAACCCCGGCCACGGCCTGGACAAAATGCAGGCCTCGGCGGCCATGTATTTGGGCATGCAGCTGCTGATGCCCGGCGAGTGGGCCCCCAGCCACCGCCACACGCCCAACGCGGTGCGCATGGTGGTCGAGGGCGAAGGCGCCTGGACCACGGTGGACGGCGAAAAATGCCCCATGAGCCGGGGCGACCTGATCTTGACCCCCACGGGCTTGTGGCACGAACACGGCCACGACGGCACCGACCCCGTCATCTGGCTCGATGTGCTGGACCTGCCGCTGGTCTATTACATGGAGGCCAGCTACCACATCAACGGCGAGCGCCAAACCGTGGTACCCGGCCAAGGCGACCAGCAATACGCCCGGGGCGGCGTGGTGCCCTCGCATGTGTTCGAGCGCAGCAAGAAGGCCTACCCCATGCTGCGCTATGCCTGGAAAGACGCCAAAGCCGCGCTGCAAGCGCTGGCCGCAGACGACGCCGGGCACGAACAAGTGCAGGTGACCTACACCAACCCCGAGACGGGTAGCGATGCGGAAAACATCTTGGGCTTTTACGCCCTGATGCTGCGCCCCGGCCAGACCCTGCGTTTGCCCGCCCGCTCGCCCGCGCAGGTCTTCCACGTCATCGAAGGCGCGGTTGAGGCGCAGATCGTGGCCAGCACCTTCACCCTGCTTGAGGCCGACACCTGCTGCGCGCCCGGCTACGAAGCCGTGACGCTGACCAACCTGAACGCCGACCAAGCCGCCTTCATCTTCATCGCCGACGAGTCGCCGCTGCACCGCAAGCTGGGTGTGTACGAAAACCGAGGCTGATTTTTTTGTGGGAGCGACGCCCTCGTCGCGATGAGCCTTTGCAAAAAACCATCGCGACGGGGGCGTGGCTCCCACAGCAACTCCACTGCAAACACCATGACCACTTACCTCTTCCCCCCTCCCGCCGTCCCCTCCCTGCCCATCCGTGGCCAGACCGAGCGCTTCCCGATCAACCGCATCTTTTGTGTGGGCCGCAACTACCACGCGCATGCGGTTGAGATGGGCCGCCCCGTCGACAAGAGCGTGGAGCAAGCGTTCTACTTCACCAAATCGCCCCAGACCTTGGTTGAGAGCGGCGCAGCCGTAAATTACCCACCCCGCACCAACAACTACCACTTTGAGATGGAACTGGTGCTGGCCATTGGCAAAGCGGGTTTTCGGGTGAGCGAAGCCAACGCGCACGAACTGGTCTATGGCTACGGCGCAGGCCTGGACATGACGCGCCGCGACCTGCAGCTGGTGGCACGCGACAAAGGCCGTCCGTGGGATACCGGCAAGGACATCGAGCAAGGCTCGGTTTGCACTGAGATCGTGCCCATGCCCGGCGTGGTGATCGAGCGCGGCACGATTGCCCTCGAAGTCAACGGCACCACCAAGCAATCGTCGGATGTGGACAAGCTGATCTGGAACATCCGCGAAATCATCGCCGACCTGTCCACCTACTACCATCTGCAGCCCGGCGACCTAATCTACACCGGCACGCCCGAAGGTGTGGGGGCGGTGGTGACCGGTGACAAAATCACAGGCCGCGTTGAAGGCGTGGCCGAACTTTCATTGACCATCGGCGCTGCGGCGTAAACCCATGAAGCTCTACAGTTTTTTCAGAAGCGGCACCTCGCACCGCCTGCGCATCGCCCTGAACCTCAAAGGCATCGCCACCGACTACGTGGCGGTGGACCTGCGTGTCGATGAACAGCAAGGCGAAGCCTTCAAATCGGTCAACCCCCAGCAAATGGTGCCCGCGCTGGACACCGGCAAGCAGGTGCTGATCCAGTCGCCCGCCATCATCGAATGGCTGGAAGAAAAACACCCCACACCCGCCCTGCTGCCTGCAGGCGCGGACGACCGCGCCCATGTGCGTGCGCTGGCGGCCATGGTGGGTTGTGACATTCACCCCCTCAACAACCGCCGCGTGTTGCAAACGCTGCGCAAACAATTCGGTGCCAACGAAGACGCCATCAACGCGTGGTGTGCCACTTGGATCAGCGCGGGCTTTGACGCCTACGAAGCGCTGCTTGCAGCCGACACACGGCGTGGCCGCTTCAGCTTTGGCGACACGCCGACATTGGCCGATGTGTATTTGATTCCGCAGGTCGAGAGCGCCCTGCGCTTCAAAGTCGATATGAACCGCTGGCCCCTGATCAGCGGGGTGGACAAAGCCTGCGGCGAACTGGAGGCCTTCCAAAAAGCCGCACCCTTGGCGCAACCCGACGCGGGCTGAGCGACTGTCGCGCCAAGCTGCCAGCACAACGTCAAGTTGTCAGCTTGGCACAATTTGACTGCGGATAATGCCTAGGGTTTCAATTTGACCTGAGATCCAAAGTGTTAGAGCGCCTGGTTTACCGTTCCAAAGCCACCCACAAGCTGGGCAGCCTGCATTTATTCAACCTGTTGAGCCTGTGCCGTGTCAAAAACAAGCGCATGGACATCACTGGCCACCTGCTCTACACAGAAGAAATCTTCGTGCAATGCATCGAAGGGCCGCCAGCCTCCATTGAGTCCTTGTGGCAAAGCCTCCTGCGTGATGAGCGGCATCACGACCTCGAATTGCTCTCGCGTGGCCCCGCATCACAGCGGCGCTTTAACGACTGGAGCATGGCGTTCTCCAGCTACTCGTACTTCAACAAGTACAACATCTCCGGTTTTTTCCCCGTCGACCCAGACGGCATGAATGACGCCGCCAAGCGTTGCTCTGCCGCTTGAGCTTCAGCCAAACACCTCAGTATCCACCTCGCTGTTGGCCTGCGCGTTGTAGCGGTCGCCCGCCACGGTGCGCTGGTTGATCACGGCGTCCAAGCGCGCCAGCAAACCCGCGTCGAGTTGCACGTCCACCGCCGCCAAATCGTCCAGTAAATGGTCCACCGAGGTGGTGCCGGGGATGGGGATGATGTCTTGGCCCTGGTGCAGCAGCCAGGCCAGCGCCAGCTGAGACGGGCTGCAACCGGCTTCTTGGGCCAGCGCGTGGTAGGCGGGCAAGAGCTTCAGGTTGGCAGCGTAATTCTCGGGGGCAAAGCGCGGCATGCTGCGGCGGATGTCCTTGGCGTCGAAAGCGCTCACGTCCAAAGGCGCGCCGCACAAAAAGCCCCGCGCCACCGGGCTGAACGCCACAAAGGCCACGCCCAATTCGCGGCAGGCCTGCAGCACCGCGATCTCGGGGTTGCGGCTCCACAGCGAGTACTCGGTTTGCACGGCCGCAATCGGGTGCACCGCATGGGCCTTGCGCAGCGTGCTGGCCGACACTTCGGACAAGCCAATGGTTTGGATCTTGCCCTGTCGCACCAAGTCGCTCAAAGCGCCCACGCTGTCTTCGATCGGCACTTTTTTGTCCCAGCGGTGCAGGTAGTACAGGTCAATCACCTCGGTCTGCAAGCGGCGCAGCGCGTCTTCGCAAGTTTGCCGAATCGTCTCTGGCCGGCCGTCGATCACGCGGACTTTGCTGCCGTCGCTTTGTGCAACGCCCTGCATGCCGCATTTGCTGGCCAAGGTGAATTTTTGGCGGTGCGGCTTCATGACTTGGCCCACCAGCGTTTCGTTGGCGCCAAAGCCATACAAGGCGGCGGTGTCAAACAAGGTCACGCCAGCGTCCAACGCAGCGAGCAGCACGCGCTCGCCTTGTTCGCGTGAGACGGGTGCGCCATAGGCGTGGCTGAGGTTCATGCAGCCCAAGCCGATGGCGCTGACAGAGAAGGGGCCAAGTGGTCGGTTTTTCATGGGCTAAATCTTAGTCGCAAAAACCCCAGCGCTTGCCACATGTGGGTGCCGAATGCTTGTGCCGCACGTTGTCGCTCGCGCAGGAGCGCGCCAGGCCCACCTTGTTCGATAATCGAACGCACTTCCTCTTTGCCCTGGCCCCCACATGACCCAGCCCACCGACACCTTGGACGCCCGCGACTGGATCGCGGGCCTGGAAAAAGGCCTGAGCGTGATCGAAGCCTTTGACGCCGTCCACCCGCGCCTGACGGCCACCGAGGCGGGGGCGCGCTGCGGCATGACCCGAACCGCCGCACGCCGCTACCTCAAAACCTTGGCCCACTTGGGCTATGTTGGCACCGACGGCAAGCTGTTTTGGTTGATGCCTCGCATCTTGAGGCTCGGCCACGCTTACCTGGAGTCCGCCCGACTGCCCAAGTTGGTGCAGCCGTTTTTGCAGCGCATCACAGCGGGCACGGACGAAATCGCCTACCTGGGCGTGCTCGATGGCGACGACACGATTTTCTTGGCCCGCAGCGGCTCCCACCGCCACACGGCCAGCGGCTACTGGCCCGGCACGCGGGTGCCCGCACAGGTCACAGCGGCGGGCCTGGCCATCTTGGCCAGCATGGACGAGGCCTACGCCCAAAGCTGGGTCGACGCACGCGCCCTGCCCGCATTCACCTCGTTCACCATGGCCACACGGCAAGAGCTGCGCGAAGCTTTGCAGACCTACCGCCGACAAGGCTGGGCTTTGTCGGAACAACAAATGGAGCTGAATTTTCGCGGCATTGCCGTGCCCTTGCTGGACCGCAACAACTTGGTCCACGGGGCCATCAGCGTGACCATGCCGATCAACCGCGAAGAGTCCGACCACGCCTTGCAGCGCATGCTGTCGGTCATGCAAGAAGCCGCACGCAGCCTGCGCAACACGCTGTGAGCGCGCTCGCCGCTTGACCGCGGCCAAGGCACAGCGGCCAAGGGGCAGCTGCTAAGGTTCAGTGCGTTGCGACCGCCGTGGTGTGCGCACCGCCCAAAAACAGGCGCTCCATTTGTGGATCGGCCAAGATGTCGGCGGCCGATTTGTAAAGCACCAAACGGCCCGACTCCAAGGCAATGGCGTTGTCCGAGTACTTGAGCGCGCTCTTGACGTTTTGCTCCACCATCAGCACCGTGGTGCCCTGGTCGGCCAGCTTGCGCAGCAGCTTGAACACGTCTTGCACCACCATGGGCGACAAGCCAATGGAGGGCTCGTCGATCAGCAACACCTTGGGGCGCAGCAGCAAGGCTCGGCCAATTTCCAGTTGCTTTTGCTCGCCCCCCGACAGGGCCGAGGCGCGCGAGTGCATGCGCTCTTTGACACGCGGGAAAAACTCCAACACTTCAGGAATGCGCTCGTGCGTGGTCTTCATGCCCAGCGTGATGCCGCCCAGCTCCAGGTTTTCATACACGCTGAGTTGGCCAAACAGGTTGCGGCCCTGCGGCACAAAGGCGATGCCCTGCGCCAGCAAAGACTTTTGGGTCGCCCCGGTGATGTCTTGCCCGTTCAGCAAAACCCGGCCTTGGCGCGGCTTGAGCAAGCCAAACAAGGTTTTGAGCACGGTGGACTTGCCCGCGCCGTTGGGGCCAATCAGCAGGGTGATCGAGCCTTTGGGCACCTGAAAAGACAGGTTGTTCAGGATCATGAAGTCCTTGTAGCCGGCGACCACGTCGTCAAACTCAATGCAAGGGATGGTTGTATCGTTCATCTCAGCTCCCCAGGTAGGCGTCCAGCACCTGCTTGTTGGCACGGATTTCGTCAGGCGTGCCGATGGCCAGGACCTGGCCCTCGACCATCACCATGATGCGGTGGCACAGGTCCATCACAAAGTCCATGTTGTGCTCGATCACCACAAAACTGCCCTTGCGGGTTTGGTTCAGTTCTTTGAGCAAGGTGCTGATGCCCCCCACCAAAGACGGGTTCACCCCTGCGCAAGGCTCGTCCAGCAGCACCAAATCGGGCTCACTCATGAAGGCCATGGCAATGTCCACCAACTTTTGCTGGCCATAGCTCAGCTCACCGGCTTTTTTGTCGGCCACATGGCGAATATGGAATTGGTCAATCAAGGCATCGGCCTTGGCCCCCAGGCCGGAGTCGCTGGGCGCAAACATGCGGCTCAGCATGCTGCCTTGGTGCTCTTGTGCGGCCACGATCAGGTTGTCACGGACCGTCATCTTGCCAAACACCTGCAGCGTCTGAAATGTGCGGCCTACGCCACGGCGGTTCAGTTGCAGCGGCCCGAGACCGGTCACGTCTTCGCCCTTGAGCTCGATCTTGCCCTCGTCGGGGGTGATCTGACCGAGCATGCTGTTGAACAGCGTGGTCTTGCCCGACCCGTTGGGGCCAATGACGCCAAAGATCTCGCCAGGGCGGACTTCAAACGACACGCCACCCACGGCTTGGATGGCCCCGTAGGCCTTCTTCATGTGGCTGACTTTGAGGACTGGCGCGATCATGCTTTGACTCCTTTGCCAGCCGCTGCGCGTGCGGCTGAAGCCTCACGCGACTGGCGACGGGCCTTGATGCGGTCGGGGATGCTGAGCAAGCCATCGGGCAGCCAGATCATCAGCAGCACCACGGCTGCGCCGAACACAAACAAATACCAAGCTTGCGCAAAGCGCAGCCACTCGGGCAACACCACGCCCACCGCCGAACCCAACACGGGCCCCAAGAAGTAGCCCGGGCCACCCACCACCACCATCAGGTACATCATGATGGACGCGCCCACCGTGAACAACGCCGGGTCAATGAACTGCACTTGCGAGGCGTACAGGCCCCCGGCCACACCCGCATAGACCGCGCCAATCGCAAAACTCAGCAACGTGTAGCCACGGGTGTCAATGCCCAAGCTCTCGGCACGGATGGCGTTGTCGCGCAGCGCCGTGAAGGCCTTGCCCCAGGGCGAGCGCAGCAAGCCCCCAAGCAACAGCGCCAACACCACGGTGAACGCGAGCACCAGGTAGTAATACGCCAAGTTGCCATCGAAACTGAAGCCCCCCAAGCTGGGGCGAGCGATGTTGTTGATGCCAAAGGTGCCGCCCGTGAGCCACTCTTCGTTGCGCATCACCAGCCACAAAGCGGTGTTGAAGCCCAGCGTGGCAAAGGCCAGGTAAATGGTCTGCACGCGCAGCGCAGGAAAGCCCAGCGCCAGCCCGGTGAAAAAGCAGATCAGCGCCGCCACCGGCAGACCCAGCCAAAAGCTGAAACCCGCTTTGAGCAAGATGGCCACGGTGTAGGCCCCAATGCCAAAGAAGGCAGCATGCCCCAAGGACTTTTGACCGGCATAACCGACCGTGAGGTTCAAGCCCATGGTGGCGATGATGAACACCAGCCAGGTGGTGAACAGGTGGATGCCGTAATTTTTGAGGAAGCTGGGCACGATGAGCAGCGCTGCCAAAGCCAGCACAGCGAACAACAGGTTGAGCTTTTTCATACTTTGCGCTCCTCTTTTTTACCCAGCAGGCCTTGCGGCTTGAACAGGATCACCACCATGAAGATGACCAACGCCACCGCGTCTTTGTAAGCAGGCGAAAAATAGGCCGCCGCCAGGTTTTCACACACGCCCACCAACAAGCCGCCCAACAAAGCACCGCGTGAATTGTTGAAGCCGCCGATGATGGCCGCGAAGAAGGCTTTGTTGCCCAAGCCCTCACCCATGTCGAACTTGGCCAAGTAAGTGGGGGTCACGAGCAAAGCCGCTGTGGCCGCCAACACCGCGTTGATGGCGAAGGTGTAAAAAATCATGCGCGGCACATTGATGCCCAAGACCGATGCGCTTTCGGTGTTTTGCGCCACCGCCTGCATGGCGCGGCCGGTGACCGTTTTGCTCAAAAAGGCTTGCGTCACCAGCACCAGCAACATGGCGAACACAAAGGTGCCAATGTCGCCAACGGACACCGTCACGCCAGCGATGTCCAAAATCACATCTGGGAAGACCTGCGGGAATGGCTGTGGCTCCGCGCTGTAACCGGCGCGCACGCCGTTGCGCATGGCGATCGACAGGCCGATGGTGGCCACGACGATGGGCATCATGCCGTACTTGAACAAGGGGTCCACCAAGCCGCGCTTGAACACCCAGCCCAATACAAAAATGGACAGCACGATGGACACCGCAAAGGCGAGGTACAGCGACAAGCCTGAGCCCAGCAGCATCACCATGATGAAGGCGGGCAGCATCACAAACTCGCCCTGGGCGAAGTTGATGGTGCCAGACGCTTGCCACAGCAAGGTGAAGCCCAGCGCAGCCAGCGCATAAATGCTGCCCGTGGCCAGACCACTGAAAAAGAGTTGGAGAAAGTCGGTCATGGGTGAACTCCGAGGGGGGATCCTGATCCGCAGCGGCTGGTACAGGGTGCCATCGCAGGCAAAAAAGCGGCCCAGTAGGGCCTTGTACGCCGTG
>JAHECM010000121.1 GCA_024641725.1 Limnohabitans sp.
CCAATGCCACGCAAACCCATGCCGACCTGAGCGAGGCGCTGCCAGGCGTGATGGTGGGCCTGCTGCATTCGCGCATGCCGGTGGCCGAAAAAAAGGCGGTGATGGAACTTTTTACCGCTGGGGTCATGGGCGTGCTGGTGAGCACCACGGTGATCGAGGTGGGGGTGGATGTGCCCAACGCTTCTTTGATGGTGATCGAACACGCCGAGCGCTTTGGTTTGAGCCAGTTGCACCAGTTGCGCGGCCGGGTGGGGCGGGGTGCGGCGGCATCGGCCTGCGTGCTGCTGTACGGCACCAACGAGGGTGGCCGTTTGAGCGAGACCGCCCGGGAACGCCTGCGCGCCATGGTGGACACGAACGACGGGTTTGAGATCGCCCGGCGCGACTTGGAAATCCGAGGGCCGGGTGAGTTTTTGGGGGCGCGGCAGTCGGGCGCGCCGATGCTGCGGTTTGCCGACTTGCAGACCGACGCCCACTTGCTGGACTGGGCCCGCGAGCTCGCGCCCGCCATGCTGGACCAACACCCGGGTTTGGCCGAGCGGCATGTGGGGCGCTGGCTGGGTGGCAAGGCCGAGTATTTGAAGGCGTGACGCTGCGCTTTGTCTGTCATTGCGAGCGAAGCGCGGCAAACCATGGACTGCCACGTCGCTGCGCTCCTCGCAGTGACGGGAGATGGTGGGCGCTCCTCGCAGTGACGGGAAAATGGTGGGCTCTCCTACAATCTTTGCAAGATGACCCTCACCGAACTCAAATACATCGTGGCCGTGGCCCGCGAGAAGCACTTTGGCAAAGCCGCCGAGGCGTGCCACGTGTCGCAGCCCACGCTGTCACTGGCGATCAAGAAGCTCGAAGAGGAGCTGGAGGTCAAGTTGTTTGAGCGCACGGCCGGCGAGGTGACCGTCACGCCGCTGGGCGAAGAGATCGTGCGCCAGGCGCAAAGCGTGTTGGAGCAGGCGGCCGAGATCCGGGAGATCGCCAAGCGGGGCAAAGACCCGCTGGCCGGACCGGTGCGGCTGGGGGTGATCTACACCATCGGGCCGTACATCCTGCCCGACCTGGTGCGCCAGATCATCACCGACCTGCCGCAAATGCCTTTGATGCTGCAAGAAAATTTCACGGTCAAGCTGTTGGAGATGCTGCGCAACGGAGAAATTGACTGCGCCATCTTGGCCGAACCGTTTCCGGACACGGGTTTGGCGGTGGCGCCGCTGTACGACGAGACGTTTTTAGCGGCCTTGCCGGTCAGTCACCCCTTGGCGTCACAGCCGTCCATCACGGCCGATCAGCTCAAAAGCGAAACCATGCTGCTGCTGGGCAATGGCCACTGCTTTCGGGACCATGTGCTGGAGGTGTGCCCGGAGTTCGCGCGTTACGCCAGTCAGGTGGACGGGATTCGCAAAACCTTTGAGGGCTCGTCGCTGGAGACCATCAAGCACATGGTGGCTGCGGGCATGGGCGTGACGCTGGTGCCCAGTTTGTCGGTGCCGCCAGCGTCGTTGGCGCAAAACGAGGGGCCCGTGCGCTACTTGCCCATCGTGGATTTGGCGGGGGGGCCACCGCCCACCCGTCGGGTGGTGCTGGTGTGGCGGCGCAGCTTCACGCGCTACGAGGCCATTGCGGCGTTGCGCAATGCCATTTATGCCTGCCCATTGACGGGCGTGACCCGCTTGTCATGAGGCGCCTCGCATGACCGACAAACTCACGCTTTACCTGGATTTGATCCGCTGGAATCGGCCCGCCGGGTGGTTGCTGTTGCTGTGGCCGTCGCTGGCTGCGTTGTGGGTGGCGGCGGGCGGTTTTCCGGGCTGGCACTTGATCGCGGTGTTCACACTGGGCACCGTGTTGATGCGCAGCGCGGGTTGCTGCATCAACGATGTGGCCGACCGTGACTTTGACAAACACGTCAAGCGCACGGCCAACCGGCCGGTGACCAGTGGCCGCATTGGCAGCCGAGAGGCGTTGCTGGTGGGCGCGGTGCTGGCGCTGTGCGCATTTGGCTTGGTGTTGAGCACCAACAGCGCCACCATCCGGTGGTCGTTCGCGGCGCTGGCCGTGACGCTGGCCTACCCCTACGCCAAGCGCCATGTGTCGATGCCGCAGGCGGTGCTGGGGGTGGCGTTCAGCTTTGGCATTCCGATGGCGTTTGCCGCTGTGCAAGGCCAGGTGCCGCTGCTGGCCTGGGGCTTGTTGCTGGGCAATTTGTTTTGGGTCTTGGCCTACGACACCGAGTACGCCATGGTGGACCGTGACGATGACCTGAAGATCGGCATGAAGACCTCTGCCATCACCTTGGGCCAGCGCGACCTGCCTGCCATCATGGGTTTTTATGCGGCCTACCTGCTGATCTGGGCCGCCTTGCTGGACGCGCCCCGCCAAAACCTGTTGTTTTGGTTGGCATGGTGGGTGTCAGCGGTTCAGGTGTTCTGGCATTATTTTTTGATCCGCAACCGCACCCGTGAAGGTTGCTTCAAGGCCTTCAGGCTGAACCACTGGCTGGGTTTTACTGTGTTCGTGGGCGTGGCATTGTCGTACCGGTGATGCGCTGATCTTCAGCGCAGCATCCAGACCCGGATCAGGACGGCTTGTTGCTCGGCGGGCATGCCATGCAAGGTGCCCACAAAGACCCGGCGGTTGAGCCAGGCGTGCGGCCCTTCGGGGGCGATGACTTTGACCTGTGAAAACGCATAGCGCGGTCCATCGACCGGGGTATCGATGGTCACGCGGTTGTGGATGGTCAGCACCGTGCCGTCGTCGTGCTGCATCTCGTACAGGGCGTCCAGCTCCTTGATGCCATCCGGGCGCAGAAGCTGTCGGTCTGCGCCTCCGGGCAGCACCCGTCCACGCAACACATGGCCATCGATCTGGCCCGCAAATTGACCGCCCACAATCGGAATGATGAAGCGTTCACCCGCCGGGGATATGCCCAAGTCTTGCCGGGGCGACACCTGCACCACAGCCTCCCAGGCCAGCACACTCGATGGCGCTTGCAGGGGGTGGGCTTGCACGGTGGATTCAAACGATGTCATGGGCATTCTTGAGGTGTGGCGTGCATTCAGGCCCGCACATACCGAACGATGGCATCGCAGATCGACGTGCGGCGTGACTGGCTGTTGGCGGGTGTGCTGGTGTCGTAATCGAACAGCACCTGGTAGTTGTGCCGCGACGAGATGTGGTAGTGGCACAGCCCAATGAAGTTGATGTAAACGTTCATTGGTTCGATGTCCTGACGGATGCTGCCATCGCCCTGGCCGCGCTGGACAATGTCTTGCACCACGGCAAAGGTGGCGCGGTTCATCTGGACGATCGAGGGTGACTCTTTCAGAAAGCGTGCGCCTTGCAAATTTTCTTGCAGGCTCAGGCGGATGAAGTCAGGGTATTTGCTGAAGTTGTCAAATGCATAGCCAGCCAATTGGGTCAAGGCCTGCAACGGTGACAAGTCATCTGGGGGGTCGATGTGGTCTTCACGCACGATCCGGTAGGCGAACTCCAGCACGGCGGCATACAGCCCTTCTTTGCTGCCGAAGTGGTAGTAGATCATCCGCTTGCTGGTGTGGGTGCCAGCTGCGATGGATTCGATGCGGCTGCCCTCCAGGCCGAAGTTGGCGAATTCGGCGAGGGCGACTTCGAGGATGTTGCGTTTGACCGGATCCATAGGTGCTGATTGGGGGCTTTCAGGCGTGCAGATGCTGGCGCAGATCGTCGCACAGTTGATCGGCCGCTGCGGCGCTGGCGGGCGACACATCGGTGTAACTGAAGAATCCATGGTTCAAGTCACCGTGCACGCGCATCAACAGCGGCACACCGGCAGCCTTCAGGGCGGCGGCGTAGGCCAGGTTGTCTTGGTACAAAAAGTCGTGCACACCGACACCAAGGATGGTGGGCGCCAGCCCTTTCAGCGTGGTTGCCTTCAAGGGAGAAGCGCGTGGATCTTGGGCCTTGGTTTCTGCGTTTTCGCCGAGGTAAGACTTTTCTGGCCCACCCCGGCCAGACAGATTGGTGGCCGGGTACAGCAGCAGTTGGCAAGCCAGCGCAATGCCGTGGTCGCGGCAGTACAGGGCGGCCACAGCCGCCAGATTGCCGCCGGCGCTGTCGCCACCCACGGCCAAGGGCTTGCCTTGGCCGCCCAGCTCATTCAGATGTTGGCTGGCCCACTGCATGGCGGTCTCGGCGTCGTCGACGGCAGCAGGGAACGGATGCTCGGGTGCCAAGCGGTAGTCCACATTCAAGACCACCACCCCCGCCCGGTTGGCCAGGCGGATGGCGTGGGCTTCGTGCGACTCCAGATCGCCCAAGACCCAACCGCCGCCATGAAAGTACACCAGCGTGCCCGTGGTGTCGCCTGACAAGGGGTAGACCACGCGCACTGCCATGTCCCCTGTAGGGCCGGGAATGGTGCGTGATTCGATGCGGCCTTCGGGCAGCTGGGGCTTGGGGTAGAGCAGCGCACGCACGTTGCGGGCACGCTCGCGGCTCACGGGGCCATTGCCGCCTTCGTACAGGTCGGGGATGCCGGAGGCTTTCCAGCGGCGGTCGATTTCGACGATCGCCGGGTCCAGGGGCAAGGTGGGGGTGTTGTGGGGCATGACGGGGCTTATTTGGCGGGAATGAAGTCGATGGCGTCGATCACGACCGATTGGCCAATGCGAGGGGCCGCGACGCTGTTGGCAACAAAGTAGACCGTGTGGCTGGCGACCACTGGGGCAAACCAGGCGATCTCGGCGGCGTGGGCGTAGACCTTCTTCCAGGCACCTTCCGCTTTGTCCAGCGGCAGCGCGGCGGCTTCATCCATCAACTTGGTGAGCGTGGCGTCTTCGGACTTGTAAAAGTTCAAGCTGCCTTTGCCGAGGGTTTGGAAGCGGGCCAGATTGGGCACGCCGGAGTTGCTGTTGAACATCAATGCGCCAATCTTCTTGCTGCGTTCGGCGGCAAGCATGGCGCCAAAGTTCTGGAATTCTTCGGTCACAGGGCGGATGCCGACTTTTTTGAGTTGACCGGCAATGGCCATGGTCAGAAATCGGCTGAGCGTGTTGTTGACGTATTGCAGTTTCAATTCAAAGCCGTTGGGGTAACCGGCTTCGGCCAGCAGGGCCTTGGCTTTGGCGGGGTCGTAGGGGTAGCGTTTTTCGATTTCAGGGTCGTAACCCAGGAAGCCCTTGCTTTGCAATTGCGCAGAGGGTTCGGCCAGTTTGCCAAACAAGGCGGTGGCCAAGAGCTTGCGGTCCAGCGCGTAGTTGATGGCTTGGCGAACGCGCACGTCTTTCAGCTCTGGCTGAAAGACGCCTTCGCGGTCGGCCAGGATCAGGCCAGTCCATTGCACTGGGTCCGAGACGAGGCGCAGGTCTTTAGGCAGGTTGGCCGCATTCGCATTACCGGTGAATGGATCGCTGACCAGCACCTTGAGTTGTCCGGCCTTCATGGCCTGGATGCCCGCGTTTTGGTCTTCAAAGACTTGCACCACGACCTTGTCCCACTTGATGCGGCTTTTGTCGTAATAGTGCTCGTTGGGCACATAGGTGTAGCTCTTGCCCGATATGGTGGCTGAGGGGTCGAGTTTGTAGGGGCCGGCGCCAAAAGTGGCAGCGCCCAGCTGGTCGGGTTTGGCAACGCCGTTCGGGCTGATGATGTCGCCGCTGTTGAAGTAGGCGTCAAACAAAGACAGCAGCGCAGGTTGGGGCGCGGACAGTTTGATTTTGAGCTTGAATTTGTCGAGGATCTCGATGCCCGCCATGGTGGACAGGTTAGCCGAGAACGGGCCTTTTTTGCCAACGAAGTACTCGATGGATTTTTTGACCGCTTCGGCGGTCACGGGCTCGCCGTCGCTGAACTTGGCGTTCTGGCGCAAAGTGAAGGTCACTTCCTTGCTGTCGGGCGACATTTGCCAGGCGGTGGCCAGACCTGGTGCGAATTTGCCGTCGGCCTGTGTGCGGATCAGGGGCTCATAAGCGGGCGACAGGTGTACGCCTGCACGGCCATTGCCGCTGATTGAAGGGTCCATGCTCAAAGGTGAGAACGGCATGCCGATGCTCAGCACCTTGGCGTTGTTTTGTGCCATGGCTGGGGCGCTCATCAGGCCCAGGCTGATGGCGCAGGCGCTGAGCACGCTGGTGCCTAGCAAGTGACGGCGAAGTGTGTTTGATGTGTTCATGCATGTCTCCTGAGGGGGTGGTTAAAAGGGTGAATTGCGCGTTTGAAAATGGAGTCAAGTCGTTTCAGTTAAGGCTTGGCGCGCCAAGTCAAACTGGGCGCGGCGTTCGCGCTGGATGAGCGGATCGGGTACCGGCGCTGCGGCCAGCAAGGCGCGGGTGTAGGGGTGTTGGGGGTGTTCGTGCACTTGGTGTGCATCGCCTTGCTCGACGATGTCGCCCCGGTACAGCACCACAGTGCGGTGCGACACATGCCGCACCACCGTCAAGTCGTGCGAGATGAACAGCATGGCCAGCCCCATGCTTTGCTGAAGCTCCTTGAGCAGGTTCAGCACCTGAGCTTGCACCGAAAGATCGAGTGCACTGACGGGTTCGTCGCACACGATCAGGCGGGGTTTTGCAATCACGGCTCGCGCAATCGCGATGCGTTGGCGCTGTCCGCCCGAGAACTGGCCTGGGTAGCGTTGCGCGGTGTCGGCGGGCATGCCCACGCGTTGCAGCACCTCGGCGATGCGTTGCGCGATGTCTTGGGGACTCAGGCTTTTGTCGCTCAGCAATGGCTCGGCCAAGGTGTCTCCCACAGTGCGTGCGGGGTTGAGTGAGCCATAAGGATCTTGGAACACCACCTGGATGTCGCGCCCCAGTGTGCGGCGACGTGCGCGGCTGGCGTGGGTGATGTCTTCGCCGTCAAACAGGATGCGTCCACGGGTGGCCTCGGTCAGTCCTAAAACCACGCGACCGAGGGTGGTCTTGCCCGAACCGGACTCGCCCACCAGGCCCACGGTTTCACCGGGGTGAATGTTCAGGCTCACGCCTTTGAGAGCCTGAAAGACCTTGCCCTGGCCCTGTGTGAAGTCCACGCACAAGTCCTGCACTTGCAAAAGCGGTGCGGTGTTCATGTCGCCACTCCGGTGATGTTCATCAGTTTGTCGTCCACCGTGGGCAGCACATCCCCTGGCTTGGCGCTGTGCGGGTTGGCCGCCAGCAAGGCTTGGGTATAGGGGTGTTGTGGGCGGTGGAACAGGTCCACTACGGTGGCCGATTCAAGGACCTGACCATGGCGCAGCACCATGGCGCGGTCGCAGATGTCGGCCACCACCCCCCAGTCGTGGGTGACCAGCACCACTGCCATCTGGCGTGATTGGCTCAGACTGCGCAGCAAGGCCAGAATTTCTGCCTGCACCGTCACGTCCAGTGCGGTGGTGGGTTCGTCGGCCAACAAAATTTGAGGCTCGCTGGCCAGCGCCCTGGCGATGCCCACGCGCTGGGCCATGCCGCCCGAAATTTGGTGGGGGTAACGCTTGGCCACGTCCTGGGGGTTGGGGATCTTGACCTGCTCCAGCAGCTCTATGACCTTGGCTTGGACTTGGGCTGCGCCTAGACCTTGCAGGCGGATCACCTCGGCCAGTTGGTGTCCGATGGTGAAGCAGGGGTCCAAAGCTGCCATAGGCTCCTGAAAGATCATGCCTACGGTGGCGCCGCGCAGTTGGGTCAGGCGCTTTTCATTGGACAAATCAATCACTTCGCCGTTGATCACCGCCGTGCCCGCGCTCACCTGAACGCCGGGTGGCAGCAAGCCCATGAGCGACAGGCTGGTCAGGGTTTTGCCGCTGCCGGATTCACCCACGATGCCCAGGGTTTCACCTTGTTTCAAATCAAAATTCACCCCTTGCACCAGTGTGCGCATGGTGCTGCCCATGCCTGTGGTGATGGTCACATCCCGCAGCGACAGCAAGCTGTCTGTGGTCAAGTTTTGTGGCTTGACGGCCTGACGTGTCTTGACGCTTTGGCGCACGGCTGGGCGGGACCAGGACTCGGTAGAAGCATCACGCAGGCTGTCACCCAGCAGGCCAAACGACAGCACGGTCAACGCCACCACGCCGCCCGAAGGTACCAGCAGCCAAGGGAAGTCGTTCAAGCTGGCCGAGGCCTCGAAAATCATGCTGCCCCAGGTAGGGGCAGGCGGGGCGACGCCCAAGCCCAGGAAGCTGATGCCGGTTTGCACAATCACAGCGATGGCGGCGAACAGCGACATCTGCACAATCACTGGCCCGGCAATGCGGGGCAGCACATGGCGCACGATGATGTGCGCATCGCTCAACCCTGAGATGCGGGCGGCCGCGATGTAGAGTTCTTCGCGCACGGCCAGCGTCACGCTGCGCAGCACGCGAGAAACACCAGCCGAGCCCATCACGCCCAGTGTGACCATGGCCGGCAGCATGGCTTGACCAAACACGGCCAGCACAGCCAACATGATCAGCATGGTGGGCAGCGATTGCACCAGGCTCACGTATTGCTGCACGCAACGGTCCCACAGGCCGCCGAAATAACCGGCGCTCACGCCCAGGCTCAGACCCAGCAGGCTGGCCATGACCACCGCCTCGATCACGCCGGCGATGGTCAGCGGGACGCCGTGCACCATGCGGCTGTACACATCTCGGCCTAGCGCATCGGTGCCCAGCCAATGCTCGGCGCTGGGCAGCTGTTTGAGGGCCAGCAGGTCTTGCTCCAGTGGGTCAAGTGGGGCGAGCACCGGGGCGCCGACCGACAGCACCAGCAGCACCAAGAGCCACAGCAAGGCCACTACCGCCAGAGGGCGGCTCAAAAGCCGCTGTGCAAAGCTGGCGCTTAGGGCGGGTGACAGGGTTGAGGTCGCGTTCATGACAGCCTCACTTTGGGGTTGAGCCAGCCATAGCTCAGGTCGACCATGAGGTTGATGGCCACGGTCATCAGGGTGAAGTACAGCGTCACGCCTTGCAGCAGCAAAATGTCTTTGTTCAGGGCCGCACTGACGGCCAAGCTACCCAGTCCGGGCAAGACGAACACACGTTCGACGAACACCGTGCCACTGATGGCGCCGATCATCACCAGGCCCAGTACCGTGACCACGGGCAAGGCCGCATTGCGCAGGGCGTGTTTCCAGATCACGCTGCGCTCGGGCAAACCGCAGGCGCGCAGGGCGCGGATGAAGTCGCGGCCCATGACATCGTTCATGGCGTCACGCGTTTGCTTGGCAATGCTGGTGATGGAGTACATGGCCACAGAGACAATGGGCAGCACCAGGCTCAAGGCCCAGTCTGTGGGACTTTCGCTGAAAAAGACATAACCAGTGGCTGGAAGCCAGCGCAGGGTGACTGCAAAGACGGAGATCAGCACCAGGGCCAGCCAGAATGATGGAAAGATCAGGCCGACCAGCGAGAACGCATCGATGGCGCGTCCCACCCAGCCGCCATTGAGTGCGCTGGCCACGCCCAGCATGAGACCCACGCTCAGACAGACCACCAGAACGCCAGCCATGATGGACACCGACACCCCCAAACGTGGGTTGAGCAATGAGATCACGCTCTCTTTTGTGAAATGCGAGACGCCCAGATCGCCCTGCACTGCATGGCCCAGCCAGGACAGGTATTGCACGAGCAATGGTCGGTCCAGGCCCAGCTCGATGCGCAAAGCTTCGTATTGTTCGCGTGTGCCATCGGCACCCAGAATGGTCATGGCCATGTCACCCGGGGCCAGGCTGTTGAGGACGAAGGTCAGCAGCGTGACCACGACCACCAGCGGCACCGACATGAGCAATCGGTGAAGTACGACTTTGAACACCCGATATCCTTTGAAAATCTTTAATGTACGTTTTGGTACATAAAGATTTTATTAATGTCCGATGCGGTACAGATATCGGTATTTACCCTCGGGGCTTGTCTTGAAGCCGTTGGCGTCGAAACTCAGGCTTTGCCAAATTCGTCACCCAACTCGCGGGCGCGCAGTTCGGCCGCTTGCATGGCTTGAATGAAGGCGGGCTTGATGCCCGCGGCCTCCATGGCGCTGATGGCGGCGTAGGTGGTGCCGCCTTTGGAGGTGACGCGCTGGCGCAGCACCTCGGCGGGTTCGGTCGATGCGGCTGCCAGTGCCGATGCGCCGCTGAAGGTGGCCACGGCCAATTGGTAGGCTTGTGCGGCTGACAGGCCCATGCCCACGCCGGCTTCGGTCATGGCTTCCAAAAAGAAAAACACATAGGCCGGGCCAGAGCCCGACAGTGCCGTGACGGCGTCCAGATGGGACTCTTGGCCGACCCACAGGGACTGGCCCGTGGTGCCGATGACGGCTTCGACCCAGGCTTTGTCGTCTGCCGTGACAGCGGGGCAAGGAAAGAGTGCGGTCATGCCCTGGCCCACCAGCGCCGGGGTGTTGGGCATGCAGCGCACCACGCGGTCGGTCCCCAGCCAACGGCAGATGCTGTCGGTGCGGATGCCCGCAGCCACTGACAAGTGCAGGGCCTGGCGGGTGTGAGCCTGCACCGGGGCAGCGGCCTCGCTGAAGATTTGGGGCTTGACGGCCCAGACCACCAACTGGGCTTGTGCCAGTTCAGGGCCAGCGGCTGCCAAGGCGGTGATGCCAAAGTCGGCTTGCAGTTTGGCGGCGGTGTCGGCAAACGGCTCGACCACGGTGATTTGGCTGGCAGGCATGCCCTGACGGATCAGGCCGCCGATGATGGCGCTGGCCATGTTGCCCCCGCCGATGAAGGCGATGTGTTGTGATGAGTGGCTCATGTGAGGTGTGAGGCAAGTGGTGAAAAAGTGCTTGTCATTGTCGCTGCATGACCCCGCTGCGATTCAAGTCGCGGTGGCTTGGCGCACGGCTTGTTCCCAGCGGTTCATCCGTTCTTGGGCTTGCGTCGTGGACAGCGTGGGCAAGAAAGTTCTTTCGGCTCGCCATTGTTGGTGCAACTCGTCGAGTCCGCTGTACACCCCTGCATGCAGGCCAGCGAGATAGGCCGCGCCCAGTGCGGTGGTCTCGGTCACCGCTGGTCGCACAACGGGGATGCCCAGCAAGTCCGCTTGGATTTGCA
>JAHECM010000141.1 GCA_024641725.1 Limnohabitans sp.
GAGGCCAAGTCGGTGGTCACCACCACATCCCAGCGGCCCGCCTTGAAGTCGTTGAGCACGTCTTGGCGTGCGCCCTGGCTCATCTCGCCATGGAAGGCGGTGGCGTAGATGCCCGCCTTGTACAGCTTGCCCGCCACATGCTCGCAGGCGTAGCGCGTGGCCACAAACACCAACACCCGCTTCCAGGCTTTTTCGGCCATCAAGTGGCGCAGCAAAGCGGTGCGTTTTTTCTCGTCCACAGCAATCGCGCGTTGCTGAATGTCGGGGTGGTGCGCATCCAACTCTTCGACCGTCACACGCACCGGATCGTGCAAAAGGCTTTGCGCCAGCGCTTGCACCTCGGGGCCGAAGGTGGCCGAAAACAGCAAGGTTTGACGCTGCTCGGGCAACAAGCCCAGCACACGCTGCAGTTCGTCGGCAAAGCCCACATCCAGCAAGCGGTCGGCCTCGTCCAGCACCAAGTGCTGCACCGAAGCCAGCGCGAGCGCGTTGTGCGCCACCAGGTCCAGCAAACGTCCGGGCGTAGCCACCACCATGTCGGCACCGCCGCGCAGGCCCATCATTTGCGGGTTGATCGACACGCCGCCGTACACCACCGCCACCTTGAGCCCCAAGGGGTAGCCGAGGTGGGTGAGCACATCGCCCACCTGCACCGCCAGCTCTCGTGTGGGCACCAACACCAACGTGCGAATGGGTCGGCGGAAATTGGTCTGACGCGGCTGCAGCACATGCTGCTGCACCAGCGGCAAGGCGAAGGCCAAGGTTTTGCCCGAGCCTGTGGGCGCAGTGGCCCACACATCGCGGCCCTGCAGCGCCGCCGGAATGGCCTCGGCCTGGATGGGGGTGGGGGCGTACAAGCCCATGTCACCCACGGCACGCAAAAGCGCTGGGGTCAGGCCAAGTTGGTCAAAGTTCACTCAGTGGTTTCAGTGTTGGTTGAAAAAAGTTGCTCACTGTCTGCGGCAGCGGGCACCCATCGTTGGGCTGCCACGCTTCGCTCGCAGTGACAGAGATCAATGGCGGAAGTGACGCACACCCGTGAACACCATCGCCACACCACGCTCGTTGGCGGCGTCAATCACTTCTTGATCGCGCATGGAGCCGCCGGGCTGGGCCACACAGGTGGCGCCTGCGTCGACCACCACATCAAGGCCGTCGCGGAAGGGGAAGAAGGCGTCGCTCGCCACCACGGTGTGTTGCAGGCTGAGCTTGGCCGCTTCGGCCTTGATGCTGGCGATGCGGGCGGAGTCCAAGCGGCTCATTTGGCCGGCTCCCACGCCCATGGTCATGCCGTTTTTGCAGAACACGATGGCGTTGGACTTGACGAACTTGGCCACTTTCCACGCGAACAGCAAATCGCTCAACTCTTCAGGGGTGGGTTGTTTGACGGTAACGATCTTGAGGTCGGCCAAAGCCAGCTCGTGGTTGTCGGCGCTTTGCAGCAAGAGGCCTGAGCCCACGCGCTTGGTTTCCAAAGCATTGCGCACGTTGCCATAGTGAGCGGGCAAAGCGATTTTCATCAAGCGCACATTGACTTTGCTCTTGAACACGTCCAGCGCTTCCGCGCTGAAGTCGGGGGCCATGAGCACTTCGACAAACTGCTTGCTCACCGCTTCGGCAGCGGCTTTGTCCACGGGGCGGTTGAAGGCGATGATGCCGCCAAACGCGCTGGTGGGGTCGGTTTGGAAGGCTTTGCTGTAGGCCTCCAGCGGGTTCGCGCCCACGGCCACGCCGCAGGGGTTGGCGTGTTTGACGATGACGCACGCGGAGCCTTCAAAGCTCTTGACGCATTCCCAAGCGGCGTCGGCGTCGGCGATGTTGTTGTAGCTCAGCTCTTTGCCTTGCAGCTGCACACCAGTAGCAAGCGAGCCCGCAGCGGGGGCCAAGTCGCGGAACCAAGCGGCTTGCTGGTGGCTGTTTTCGCCGTAGCGCAGGTCTTGCACTTTCACGTACTGCTCGTTGAACTGGCCCGGAAACTGGGCGCGCTCGGGCACGTAGTCTTCGCTGAGTTTTTCGGCTTCTAAGTTGACGCTGGAGAGGTAGTTGCTGATCGCGCCGTCGTACTGGCTGATGCGGTTGAACGCGGCCACCGACAGGGCAAAGCGCAGTTTGTCGGACAGTTTTCCGTTGGCTTTGAGTTCGGCCACCACATCGGCGTATTGGCTGGCGTCGGTCACGATGCCCACGTCTTTCCAGTTTTTGGCGGCACTGCGCACCATGGCGGGGCCGCCAATGTCGATGTTCTCGATGGCGTCGGCCAATGTGCAACCGGGCTTGGCGACGGTGGCTTCAAAGGGGTAGAGGTTGACGATGAGCAGGTCGATGGTATCGATGTCGTGCGCCTTCAAAGCGGCCATGTGCTCGGGCGTGTCGCGGCGGGCCAGCAGGCCACCGTGCACTTTGGGGTGCAGGGTTTTGACGCGGCCATCGAGCATTTCGGGGAAGCCGGTGAGCTCGGCCACTTCGGTCACGGGCAGGCCTTGTTCGGCCAGCAGTTTGGCGGTGCCGCCGGTAGAAATGAGGCCCACGCCCAGCGCGTGCAGTTGCTGCGCGAGTTCGACGATGCCGGTTTTGTCAGAGACGGAGATGAGGGCTTTCATGGGGACTTTCTTATTTGTTGATCAGTTGGTGGTCGAGCAGTTTTTTGCGCAGGGTGTTGCGGTTCAGGCCCAACCAGTCGGCCGCGCGGGACTGGTTTTGTCCAGCGCGCTGCATGACCAAGTCCAGCAAGGGGCGCTCCACCACCTTCACCAGCATGTCGTACAGGCCCGCTGGGTCGTCCCCGTCCAGGTCGCGAAAATAGTCTTCGAGGTTGGCCCGCACGCAGGCCTCAATGCTTTGTCGTTCGCTCATTCTGTGGTCTCAACGATGGGCTTGCCAGTGGCAAGCGGTAAACGGTCCATCTGCATGGCCAAGCCTGCCAAGTAGGCGGCCACGGCGCTCAGTTGCTGGTCAGCGGTATCGAGCTGGTTCATGGCATCGCGAAAGGCGTCGCCCCCCGGCAAGTCACGCACATACCAGCCAATGTGTTTGCGCGCCGAGCGCACACCGGTGTAGTCGCCGTACAGGCTGTAGTGGTCTTGCAAGTGCGCCAGCAAGGCGCGCTGCACTTCGGCCACCAGCGGCGGGGCCAGGTGCTCGCCCGTGGCCATGTAGTGGGCGATTTCGCGAAACAACCAGGGCCGTCCTTGGGCTGCGCGGCCAATCATCACGGCGTCTGCGCCGGTGCGCTGCAGGACTTCGACGGCTTTTTCGGGCGAATCCACGTCGCCGTTGGCCACCACAGGAATGCGCAGCGCGGCTTTGACGGCGGCGATGGTGTCGTATTCGGCCTCACCCTTGTAGCCTTGCTCGCGCGTGCGGCCATGCACGGTGACCATGTGCACGCCCGCTTGTTCGGCGGCGCGCGCAATGCTGAGGGCATTTTTTTCAGTCTGGCACCAGCCGGTGCGCATTTTCAGGGTCACGGGCACGCCATGGGGCAAGGCAGCCTCGACCACGGCGCTGACGATCTCCAGCGCCAGTGTTTCGTCTTGCATCAGGGCAGAGCCAGCCCATTTGTTGCAGACTTTTTTGGCCGGGCAGCCCATGTTGATGTCGATGATTTGTGCGCCCCGGTCGATGTTGTAGCGCGCGGCGTCGGCCATCATGGGCGCATCGGTGCCTGCAATTTGCACCGCAATCGGGCCGGGCTCGCCGTCGTGGTTGGCCCGGCGCGAGGTTTTGAGGGACTGGAACAGGTCGGGCCTCGAGGTGACCATTTCGCTCACGGCATAGCCCGCACCAAACTCGCGGCACAACTGTCGAAACGGCCGGTCGGTCACCCCCGCCATGGGGGCGACGAACAGGTTGTTCGGCAAGGTGTAGGGACCAATCTGCATGGGTGGGCTGGGGCTCGAAATGGGGGATGCCTAAAAAGGAGGCACGATTGTAGTTGCTTAATATTTCAGCAACTGAAAGTTGTGTGTGGTAAGCACAGACCGCCACGCTGCGCCCAACAGCGCAGCGCTACACTGCCCCGCATGGAAGCATGGCTCTCACATCTGTTGCATTGGCTGTCCCTGCCGGAGTTTGGCTTGTCCACATTGTTTGTGGTGGCCTTTGTTTCGGCCACCCTGCTGCCGCTGGGCTCTGAGCCTGCTTTGCTGGGCTTGGTCACACTCAACCCCGACTTGCTGTGGCCCAGCATTGCCGTGGCCACGGCAGGCAACACCCTGGGCGGCATGGTCACTTGGTGGATGGGATGGGGGGCGCACCGCTTCAAAGACCAATGGGGCCATTCAGCCTCGCACCTGCGCGCGCTGGAATGGCTCGAAAAACTGGGCCCCAAAGCCTGCCTGCTGGCTTGGCTGCCCTTGGTGGGCGACCCGCTGTGCGCGGTGGCCGGTTGGCTGCACCTGCCCTTGTGGCCCTGCACGGTCTATATGGCGATCGGAAAATTTTTGCGGTATGTGACGATGACAGCGCTGGTGCTGTGGGTTTTTCCTGAAGGTTTGATGACATGAAATCTCTGACCCTGCTGCGCTGGTTGGCGCTGATCTTTTTGGCAACACTGGCCGCTGGTCTGGTCCTGTCATGGGCGCCCGACCGCAGCGTCGACAGCCTGAAGGCCCGTTGGGCGCCTGCCCCGTCCCAATTCATCTCGCTGCAAGGCATGCAGGTGCACCTGCGTGACGAAGGCCCGCGCGATGACCCCGAGCCCATCGTGCTGATCCACGGCACTTCAGCCAGCCTGCACACCTGGGACGGCTGGACAGCGGCGCTCCAAGGCCAGCGCCGCGTCATCCGCATGGACCTGCCCGGTTTTGGCCTCACGGGCCCCGCCCCCGATGGCGACTACCGCATGACCCGATACGCCGACTTCATCGCGGCGCTGCTGGACCAGCTGGGCGTGCGCCGTGCGGTGCTGGCGGGCAACTCGCTGGGCGGTGGCGTGGCCTGGCGCACGGCAGTGCAGCACCCCGATCGGGTCAGCCGTCTGGTGCTGGTGGACGCGAGCGGGTATCCGCTGCAATCGACCTCGGTTCCCTTGGGCTTCAGGCTGGCGCAGATAGAGTGGCTCAAGCCTGTGATGAGCCGACTCTTGCCCCGGCGCATGATCGCGTCCAGCGTGCGCAACGTCTACGCCGACCCGGACAAGGTCACGCCCGAACTGGTGGACCGTTACTACGAGCTGACGCTGCGCGCAGGCAACCGCGAGAGCCTGACCCAGCGCATCAAGCTGCGCGAGACCGATGCCCAGTCCGCCGGGTTGATCACCACCATTGGCCAGCCCACGCTGATTTTGTGGGGCGCACAGGACCGGCTCATCACCGAGCCGTCCGGCCAACGCTTTCACCAAGACATTGCTGGCAGCCAATACGTGGTGTTTGACGGCCTGGGCCATGTGCCGCAAGAGGAAGACCCACAGCGCAGCGTGGCCGAGGTGCTGAAGTTCCTGGCGGCCAAACGCTGACAAAGCAGCTTGTATAAAAAAACCGCGCCAAGGCGCGGTTTTTTTATACAAGCCGTGGGGAACTCAAGAACTGAACAAGAAGTTCATCACATCGCCGTCTTTGACCACGTAGTCCTTGCCTTCGGCGCGCATCTTGCCCGCGTCTTTGGCGCCTTGCTCGCCTTTGAAGGCGATGAAGTCGTCAAACGCAATGGTTTGGGCGCGGATGTAGCCTTTTTCAAAGTCGGTGTGGATCACGCCAGCCGCTTGCGGGCCGGTGTCGCCCACATGGATGGTCCAAGCGCGCACCTCTTTGACGCCCGCTGTGAAGTACGTTTGCAGGCCCAACAAGGTGTAGGCCGAGCGGATCAGGCGGTTCAGGCCGGGCTCGTCTTGGCCAATTTCCTTCAAAAATTCCAAGCGATCGGCGTCATCCATCTCGGACAACTCGGCCTCGATCTTGGCGCAGATGGCCACCACCGGGGCGTTTTGCTTGGCGGCGAAGGCCTTGAGGCGGTCAAGGAAAGGGTTGTTCTCAAAGCCATCTTCCGACACGTTGGCCACGAACATGGCGGGCTTGGCCGTGATCAAAAAGAACTGCTGCAACTGGGCGCGCTCTTCTTTGCTGAAGTCAATGGTGCGCACCGGTTGGGTGTCGTTCAGCGCGGTTTGGCATTTTTCCAAAATCGCCAGTTGCTTGATGGACTCTTTGTCCCCCGAACGGGCGGTCTTGCTCACGCGGTGCAAGGCTTTTTCAACGGCGGCCAAGTCGGCCAAGCACAGCTCGGTTTGGATGACTTCGATGTCGGCGATCGGGTCGACCTTGTTGGCCACGTGGATGACGTTGTCGTCTTCAAAGCAGCGCACCACGTTGACGATGGCGTCTGTCTCGCGGATGTGGGCCAAAAACTTGTTGCCCAGGCCTTCGCCGGTGCTGGCACCAGCCACCAAGCCCGCAATGTCCACAAACTCCACAATGGCGGGCACCACGCGCTCGGGCGTGATGATGTCCGACAGCTGGGCCAAACGGGGATCGGGCACTTCGACCACGCCCGTGTTGGGTTCGATCGTGCAAAACGGGTAGTTTTCAGCGGCAATGCCGGCTTTGGTCAAGGCGTTGAAAAGGGTGGACTTGCCCACGTTGGGCAGGCCCACAATGCCGCATTTGAGGCTCATGGAAGACTTTCAGGGTAATTCGGGTTCAACCCGCGATTTTAGCGGGGGCCCTTCTACAATCGTTGGCATGGCATCCCAACCCGACATTTGCATCCGTGGCGCAGGCATTGTGGGCCGCAGCCTGGCCCTGCTGCTGGCGCGCGAACGCCTGCACGTGGCGCTGGTCGATGCCCCCAAAACCGCCGCCGGCCCAGACGTGCGGGCTTACTCGCTCAACGGCGCGGCCAAACGCATGCTGCAAGACCTGCGCTGCTGGCCCGACAGCCCCGAAAACACAAACAACCCCGCCGTGACGCCGGTGCACCAAATGCAGGTGTTTGGCGACCAAGGCGGTCAGCTCAGCTTTGGGGCCAGCGAACAAGGCGTGGCCGAACTCAACTGGATGGTCGATGTACCCGTGCTCGAAGCGCGCCT
Organism: Limnohabitans sp.; assembly: GCA_024641725.1. GTDB lineage: Bacteria > Pseudomonadota > Gammaproteobacteria > Burkholderiales > Burkholderiaceae_C > Limnohabitans_A. The sequence goes on from JAHECM010000141.1 coordinate 7,025, forward strand.
GGCTGCAGCCGTGCAGTTTCAACCCCTGATTGAAGTGGTGCAGGCCCCAGTGGCCGCCCCTTTGACGGTGGTTTGCGAAGGCCGCGCCAGCCAAACCCGGGCTGAGCTGGAGGTCACATTTGACATTCAGCACTACGAACAGCATGCCGTCGCCACCCGCTTGCAGTGCGCCCTGCCACACGGTGGCGTGGCTCGGCAGTGGTTTGGCTTTGGTCAAGGCCCGGGGCTGTCACCGGGGTTGTCGCAGCCGCAAGCCGAAATTGTGGCCCTGCTGCCCCTGGGCGGCGTTGGCGGGCACGAGGTGGCGCTGGTCTGGTCCGTCCACCCCGCGCGTGCGCAACACCTCATGGCTCTGGACGCTGCGGCATTCACGCAGGCCCTGGGCACCGCCTGCGGCCTGGCTTTGGGCCCCATGACGCTCAGCGCCGAGCGCGCCGTCTGGCCGCTGCAACTGGCGCGGGCTTCGCGCTGGACCGGCCCTGTGCCCGGCCTGCCACACCAAAGCTTTGCCTTGGCTGGCGACGCGGCCCACGCCCTGCACCCGCTGGCAGGCCAAGGGCTGAACGTCGGCCTGGCCGACGTGGCCGAATTGGTCAAAGTCATCCGTGGCAAAGAGTTTTGGCGTCCTTTAAACGACCTGCGGCTGCTGCGTCGCTACGAGCGCGCACGCCAAGCCGATGTGCAGGCCATGGGCCTCGTGACCGACAGTTTGCAGCGCTTGTTTGCCCAAACCGGGCCCGTCTGGCCGACACTGCGCAACTGGGGCCTGACGGGTTTTGACCGTGCTGGCCCCCTCAAACGCTGGATGACCCGGCAAGCCATGGGCGCTGACGCAGCCCCCAACCCCCACCCCTTGTGACCCCGAAAGAAACCCCATGAAGTTTGTTCGCCCTCTTTTGTTGCCGATGCTGTTGGCACTGCTGGCCTCGGCCATCGGCCCCGCGTTTGCGCAAGAAGCCACCATCCGCAAAAACCTGAGCGAGCGCCTGAGCAACCTGCCCAAGATCGACGAAATCAGCAAAACCCCCATGAACGGCCTGTACGAAGTGCGCATGGGCAGCGACATCATGTACAGCGACGCGGAGGGCAATTTTTTGATCCAAGGCGCGCTGATCGACGTCAAACAAAAACGCAACCTGACCGAAGAGCGCACCGAAAAACTGTCGGCGGTGGCCTTTGACCAACTGCCCCTCAAAAATGCGTTCACCCAGGTGCGTGGCAACGGCAAGCGCAAGCTGGCGATCTTTGCCGACCCCAACTGCGGCTACTGCAAGCGCTTTGAAAAAGACCTGCAAAAGCTGGAAAACGTGACGATCTACCACCTGCTGTACCCCATCTTGGGTGAAGACTCCAAAGCCAAGTCCAAACACATTTGGTGCGCCAAAGACAAGGCCAAAACCTGGAACGACTGGATGGTGGGCGGCACCACGCCCCCCGCCGCCAACTGCGACACCGCCGCCGTGGACGCGAATGTGGAATTTGGCAAAAAGCAACGCATCACCGGCACACCGACCTTGTTCTTTGCCGACGGCACCCGCGTGCCTGGCGCAGTGCCGATCGCGCAAGTTGAGAAAATGCTGGCGGAGATCAAATGAAACCCACCCCCCACCCCGAAGACCCCACCTGGTTGCTGATCCGCCGTCTGGGCTATGCCGGGCTGATCCCCTTTGTCTTTTTGGCCCTGTGCCTGTGGGCCGCAGGGCCTGACCTGCACCCGTATGTGGCGCTGTCGATGCAGGGCTATGGCGCGGTGATCGTGTCGTTCTTGGGCGGCATCCACTGGGGCGTGGGCTTTCGCAATGCGCTGATCACCCCCGAGGCACCGCGCATCCACTTCAGCTGGGGCGTGGCCCCCACGCTGCTGGCTTGGGTGGGCGTGATGATGCCCGCCTTTGCCGGCCTGCCCCTGCTGGGCTTTGTGCTGATCGGCTGCTACGTGATGGACCGCCGCACTTGGCCCGCAGCCGGCCTGGCCCCTTGGCTGCCCATGCGCTTGCAGCTGACCATCGTCTCCAGCCTGAGCTGTTTTTTGGCGGCTGGTGCGACCTGATTGAAGCCCCTGCTGGCCCTTGGCTGTGGGAGCTGCGCCCTCGCGGCTCCTACAAACACCAACACAGCCCCACCCACGCCGCCCACGCATGAGCCTCCTGCACTACACCATCGAAGCCGCTGACCTCCACGCGCATTTGTTCAAAGTCACGCTGACCGTGGCTGAGCCAGCGGCAACGCAAACCGTGTCACTGCCCGTGTGGATTCCGGGCAGCTATTTGGTGCGCGAATTTGCCAAAAACTTGCAAAACCTGAGCGCCAAGCAAGGCCGCCGCAGTGCCCATGCCGAGCAACTGGACAAATGCACTTGGCAAGTGGCCTGCCGCCCGGGCACGCCCTTGGTGTTGAGCTACGAGGTCTATGCCTTTGACCACTCGGTGCGCACCGCCTGGCTGGACAGCCAGCGCGGTTTTTTCAATGGCACCAGCCTGTGCCTTCGCGTGCATGGTCAAGAACAGCTGCCTCACCAGTTGCAACTGCTGCCCGTCAAGGGCCAGGCCCCCTGGCAAGCGGCCACGGGCTTGACCCCGGTCAAAACCGACAAAAAAGGCTTTGGCCTGTACCAAGCACAAGACTACGACGAGCTGGTGGACTGCCCAGTGGAGCTGGGCAGGTTTTGGAGCGGCACCTTCACTGCCTGCGGCATCCCGCACCGCTTTGTGGTGGCGGGCGCTTTGCCATCGTTTGACGGCGCTCGCCTGCTGGCCGACACGCAAAAAATCTGCGAGGCCGAGATCCGCTTTTGGCACGGCAAAGGCGCTGCTGCTGGACGCAAAGCACCACACAAAAACTACCTGTTCATGCTCAACGCGGTGCACGACGGCTACGGCGGGCTGGAGCACCGCAACAGCACCGCACTGATCTGTGGGCGCCGCGACCTGCCGCAAACCGGCAACAGCCAGACCGGCGAGGGCTACACCACGCTGCTGGGCTTGATCAGCCACGAGTACTTTCACACCTGGAACGTCAAGCAGCTGCGGCCCGCCGCCTTTGCACGCTACGACTACTCGCAAGAAAACTACACCGATCTGCTGTGGTTTTTTGAGGGCTTCACCAGCTATTACGACGACTTGTTGCTGCGCCGAGCCGGCCTGATCGACGACGCGACTTATGTGGCCTTGCTGGGCAAGACCATGGTGCAAGTGCAGCAAACCCCGGGCCGCCATGTGCAAACGGTGGCGCAAGCCAGCGTGGACGCCTGGGTCAAGTACTACCGCCAAGACGAAAACACGCCCAACGCGACGGTGAGTTATTACACCAAAGGCGCATTGGTGGCCCTGTGCCTGGACCTGACGCTGCGTTCAGAATTCAAAGCGCAAGGCCACACGCTGGATGCGGTGATGCGTGGGCTGTACGTGCGCTGCAAAGCAGGCCCCATGCGCGAACAAGATCTGCAAGACGAGCTGCACAGCCTCACGGGCCGCAGCTGGGCCGCCGAGATCCAAAGCTGGGTGCACAGCACCGACGAGCTGCCGGTGGCCCAACGGCTGCAGACACAAGGCATCCGCGTCCTCGCCGAGCCGGGCACTTTTGCGCAACGCTTGGGCTTGCGGCATCTGGACGCCAATGGCAGTGTGCAGATCAAGGCCGTGCTGCGCGGCAGCGCGGCTGAGCAAGCCGGGTTTGCGGCGGGCGACGAATGGCTGGGGGTTGAAATGGAGGGCC
>JAHECM010000144.1 GCA_024641725.1 Limnohabitans sp.
AGTTCACCTTGCGGATGTCCATCAGTTTGGTGCCACCGGCGTAGCTGATCGAGCTTTGCACGTCTTGCTCCATCTCAATCAGCGTGTTGGCCAGCTTGCCTTTGACGGGCTCCAAAATGCGCTTGCCCTCAACGTGTTTGTACTCGCCCTTGTTGAAGTCAGAGGCTGAGCCGTAATACTCTTTGAACAACTCGCCGTTGACTTCCACGGTCTTGCCTGGCGACTCTTCGTGCCCTGCAAACAGCGAACCGATCATCACCATGCTGGCGCCAAAGCGGATGCTCTTGGCAATGTCGCCGTGGCTGCGGATGCCGCCGTCGGCAATGATCGGCTTGGTCGCCACGCGGGCGCACCACTTGAGCGCCGACAACTGCCAGCCGCCCGTGCCAAAGCCGGTTTTGAGCTTGGTGATGCACACCTTGCCTGGGCCCACGCCCACTTTGGTCGCGTCAGCGCCCCAGTTTTCCAGGTCGATCACGGCTTCAGGCGTGGCCACGTTGCCTGCAATCACAAAGCTCTTGGGCAGTTTGGCCTTGATGTAGCCAATCATGTCGCGCACGCTGTCGGCATGGCCGTGGGCGATGTCGATGGTGATGTATTCGGGCAGCAAGCCGGCAGACGCCAGTTGGTCCACGGTGGCGCGGTCCGGGGCTTTGACGCCCAGCGAGATGGAGGCGTACACGCCCTTGGCGTGCATGTCGCGCACAAACTGGACGTTGTCCAAGTCAAAGCGGTGCATGACGTAAAAGTAATTGTTTTGCGCCATCCACAGGCAGATCGACTCGTTGATCACCGTTTTCATGTTGGCAGGCACCACCGGCAGGCGGAACTTGCGGCCCCCGAGCTCGACGCCCGCGTCGCACTCGGAACGGCTTTCCACGCGGCACTTGCGTGGCAAAAGCAGGATGTTGTCGTAGTCAAAAATTTCCATGAGAAAACCAAGCTCCAAAAAAGGATTCGTTGAAAGAACGAGTGAGCGCTTGGCTTGGCCGGTCATTGTTTTGCATGGGTCGCCCGTTGCAGGCGGCAGAAACAAAAAACCGGGCGCAAGAATCTTGGGCCCGGTGGCTGATTCTACCCGGATTGGCGGGCGCTCCGCCGGGCCAGAACCTGGCCAGCTTGCCGGTGGTTTATCGTTGCTCCCCTTGTGTGGGTCTGAATCGGGTCTTGAATCGTGCCCAAGGCCACCCTCGTCACTCGTCAAAGTCCCAAATTTGGTGCAAGTCCAGCGTCAAAAGCGCTTGGCGTTCGACCACGTCCCATTCGGTGCGTGCGCTTTCACGGTGTTGCTCGTTGGCCAAGCGGCGGTTGTGCAGCAGCTCGGTCATGGTGTGCTCGCCTGCGCTGTAAGCCTTGAGCGACTTGTCGGCCGCCAGTTGCTGGATCTGCGCAGCCCTTTGCAGGTTTTGCGCGACGAGTTTGAGGTGTTGCAGCCGTGTCCAGCGGGCTTCAAAGTCGGCACCCAATTGCAGCACCATTTGCTGCAGCTTGGCTTGTGCGCTGCGGGTCTCGTCTTTTGCGGCCAGGGCGTGGCTGGTGCGGGCGGAACCGCCCAATGGCCAGCTGACTGACACGCCCACCACTTGTTCGGCCCCTTGGCGCTCGCGCAGCGCAAACACGCCCAGTGTCGGGTCGGGGCGCTGGTCTTTGTCCAAGCGTTGGGCGAGCAGTTGCAGGCGCTGCACTTCGGCACGCCACAGATTCAGCTCATGGTGGTTTTGCAAAAACACATTTTGAAGATCAACCATTGGTGGCAAGGCCGGTAAGGCCTGGGCGTCCGTGGCTGTCGCACCCCAAGCCAGGCTCACGCCGGGATACATGCGATCAAAGCTGAGGCTGGTGGCCTCTTGCTCGGCTTGTGCCCATTGCCATGCAGCTTGTGCCCTGGCCAGTTCGGCCTGGGCGAGTTGGCTGTCCAGCGCCGACACTTCGCCTTGCTTGAGGCGTGCCTGGGCCAGGCGGTTGAGCGCCTGCGCCAGCGTGAGGCTGGTGCGGGCGCTGTCCAGATCGACTTGGGTCCGGCGCAGGCCAAACCACTGGCGCATCAGTTCGCGGCTGGCCTCGTGCAGGGCGTCGGCATAAGCAATGCGCGCCACCTGACGGCTTTGTTCGGCCAAGTCGGCGTCCAGTTGAGACTTGCCCCAAGCGCGCAGTGGCCGTTCGATGCCGATGCTGGTTTCACCCAAGCGCTCACCGCTCAGGACCATGCGGCGGTTCTGCTGGCTCAGGCGCAGGTTGAACTCGCTCGTGCCTGCAGCGGTCATTTGTGCCCGGTGCATTTGGGCAGACTTTTGTTGGAGCGCAGCTTGCATCGCAGGGCTGGCCAAGAGGGCGTTTTGCACCATGGCCGCTGGGGGCAAAAAAGCCAGCACCGGCTCGGGCTGGCCCGTTTGGGCCATGGCCGCGCCGCAGCCCAGCAGCCCGCTCAGCGCGAGCACAAACAGTTGAAAGGGGTTCATGAGGCGCTCCTGTCTTGGTGGGCAGCGCGGCGAGACAGTGTTTGCCAAAGCGCCGTAAAACTCTCTGCGTCGCCCGCGTATTCAAAAAATTTGGGCAACAACAACAAGGTCAGCAAGGTGGCGCTGACCAAGCCGCCCGTGACGACGATGGCCAACGGCTTTTGGATTTCGGAGCCCGGGCCGGTGGCAAACAGCAGTGGGATCATGCCCAGCGCCGTGATGATGGCGGTCATCAGCACCGGGCGCAGGCGGCGCTCGGCCCCCAGGCGCACCACGGTGTGCATGGCTTCGCCGTTTTGCAGGCGCTCGTTGAAGTGCGTGACCATCACCACCCCGTTGAGCACCGCGATGCCCAGCAGCGCGATGAAGCCCACCGAGGCGGGTACCGACAGGTATTGCCCCGAGATGGCCAGCGCCACCACCCCGCCCACCAGGGCAAAGGGGATGTTCAAAAAGATGATCGCCGCTTGCACCGCCGAGCCAAAGGTGAAAGTCAGGATCAGAAAGATCAGCCCCAAGGCTGCCGGAATCACCACACCCAGCCGTGCGGCGGCGCGTTGCTGGTTTTCAAACTGGCCGCCCCAGACCACTTGGATGTGGGGTGGCAGCTTGAGTGCGGCCACGGCCTGCTGTGCCTCACTCACAAAGCCAGTGAGGTCACGCCCTTGCACCGACACCTGCAAGGTGGTCAGCCGCTGGCTTTGCTCGTGGTCAATGCGGATCGGGCCCTGCACCAAACGGATATCCGCCAGTGCCCCGGCCTGCCAGACGCGGCCGTCCGGCGCGGTGATGGGCAGGTTCTTGAAGGCTTCGGGGCTGTGGCGCACGCCGTCGCTGCCGCGCAAGGTGACAGGGGTGCGGATGCCGCCGTCCAGCACTTGGCCCACGATGTCGCCTTCCAGTTGTTGCTTCAGCGCTTGCTGAACCGCCTCGACGCTCATGCCCGCTTCACCCACGGTGTGGCGTTGGATGCTGACCGTCAGGTAGGGCATGCCCTCGGCCTTGGGGGCAATCACTTCGGCCGCGCCGTCGATGCGTCGCACCGCTTCAGCGATTTTTTGGGCCGTGCTGTTGAGCGCGTCCAGATCTTGGCCAAAGAGTTTGATTGCCACGTCGCCCCTTGTGCCTGTGAGCATTTCGGACACCCGCATCTCGATGGGCTGTGTGAAGCCATAGACCAGACCCGGAAAGCCGTCGAGCACCTCGCGCAGCGCGTCGATGATGTCGTCTTTGCTGCCACGCCATTCGCTTTTGGCTTGGAGCACCAAAAAGCTGTCGGTTTCGTTCAGGCCCATGGGGTCCAGGCCCAGCTCGTCAGAGCCCGCGCGCGCCACGATGGACTTGACTTCGGGCACTTTGGCCAAGATGGCTTGCTGCACCCGGGTGTCGATGTCCAGCGAGGCCTCCAGCGAAATCGAGGGCGTTTTTTGCAATTGCACCAAGATGTCCCCTTCGTCCAGCGTGGGCATGAACGTCTTGCCAATCTGGGTGTACAAGCCAGCGGCCAGCAGCAGCGAGGCCAGTGCGCCCCACATCAGCCAAGGGGTATGCCGCCAAGTCGTGTCGCGCAGCCAGACGTAGCCTTGGTGGATTTTTTGCACCAAGGCCGGCTCGTGCGCGCCGTCGCTGCGCAGCAAGAGCGAGGCCAGCGCGGGAGTGACGAGCAGGGCGAGCACCAACGAGGCCGCCAGCGCCATCACGATGGTCAGGGCCACCGGGGCAAACAGCTTGCCTTCCAAGTCCTGCAACGTCAGCAGGGGCAAAAACACCACGCAGATGATCAAGACCCCGGCCACCACCGGCTTGACCACAGGCCGCACGGCGTGCAGCACCCGCTCGGTCATGGTGGTGCCCGGCATGGCCTGGCCCTGGGCCAAAGACGCTTCGATGTTTTCAACCACCACCACCGACGCATCCACCAGCAGGCCCAGCGCGATGGCCAAACCCCCCAGGCTCATCAGGTTGGCGGACAGCCCGGCATAGCGCATCATCAAAAAAGTCGCCAACAGCGACATGGGCAAAGAAATCGCCACCACCAAAGCGGCCCGCATCCCGCCCAAGAAAACGTAGAGCACGATGCAGACCAAAATGGCCGCTTCGCCCAGCGCCTTGAGCACGGTGTTCACCGCGCGCGTGACCAGTTCGCCTCGGTTGTAAAAAGTGTTGATCGACAAGCCTGGGGGCAGCCGTGTTTGCAGCGCTTGGACTTTTTCATCCAGTGCATCGACCAGTTGTCGGGCATTGGCGCCGCGCAGCCCCAGCACCAAGCCCTCTAGGGTTTCACCCTGGCCGTCGTGGGTCACGCCACCATAGCGGCTGAGTGCGCCGCTGCGCACAGTGGCCACATCGTCCACCAAGATGCGTTGGCCTGAGCGCGTGCTGTTCAGCCGAATGGCGCGCAGATCGTCCAAGGATTTGACGGCACCCTCGACGCGGACCACCAGCGAGTCCTCACCCGCAGTGATTCGGCCTGCACCATCGTTGCTGTTGTTGCTTGCAAGGGCCTGCCGCAGCTCGGCCATGCTCACGCCCAGTGCTGCCATGCGGGCTGGGTTGGGCACCACCTCCAAGGTTTGCACCTCCCCGCCCAAGGCATTGACTTCGGCCACACCGGGCACGTTGCGCAGTTCGGGGCGGATGGTCCAGTCCAGTACCCGGCGCTTTTCGGCAAGCGAATAGCCGTCGCCGTCGAGGGTGAACATGTACACCTCACTGAGCGGCGTGGTGATGGGCGCCAGCCCGCCGCTCACGCCGGCGGGCAAATCGCTCATCACGCCGTTCAGGCGTTCAGACACTTGTTGGCGCGCCCAATAAATGTCCACGCCTTCCTCAAAATCCAGCGTGATGTCTGCAATGCCGTATTTGGCAACCGAGCGCACCACCCGCTTGCGGGGGATGCTCAGCAGCTCCTGCTCTATCGGCCGCACCACGCGCAACTCCACCTCTTCGGGGGTCATGCCGGGGATTTTCAAGATGATTTTGGTTTGTGTGGGGGAAATGTTGGGGAAAGCGTCAATCGGCAATTGCCGCCACGCTTGCACACCGGCCAACATGAGCAAGCCTGCCAGCAGCAGGGTCAGACCCCGGTAACGCAGTGCCATTCGGATGAGTGCGTGCATGGTCATTCGTCCTTTTGCAGCATGGCGCGCAGCGAAGCCAGCCCGGTCACTGCCACCCGGCTTTGCACCTGCAATTGGCCCTGGACAAACGCTTGGTCATCGTTGCTGGACAGGAGTTTGACCACCTGAGGCACCAAGCCAGTCGCGTTGGCCACAAACACCCAGGACTGCGACTGGTGTGAGATCACGGCCCGTGCAGGCACTTGCCAGACGGTTGGCGTGGGTGCGCCGCCCGGGGCAGGCAGGGTCTGTCGCGGCTGCAAATGCACCGTCAACACTTCGCCCGCTCGCAGGTTTGCGGCTTGGGTCAATCGGGCGCGGGCGCGCGTTTGTTGGGAGGCATCGACCGTTTGGCCAATGCCCACCAGCACCCCTTGGGCATTGCGGCCAGGCACGGTGACGCCGTCTCCCACGCGAAGCTGTGCGGCTTTGTCTGGCGAGAGCGTCAAGTCCAGCTGCAGCTGCCGGGTGTCGGCCACCTTGAACAGCAGCGCACCGGCTTCGACCCGCTGCCCCACGGCCACGGCCACCTCGACCACCGAACCCGCCAATGGCGCACGCAAGACCGCGCTGGCGTAGTCGCCCGTCGCTGCGCTGGCACCGCTGGATCGCAGCTCGGACTCCTTGGCCAAGCGCATGGCCTCTGCGGCCTGGAACTTGTTTTGACTCAGTTGCAATCGCGCTGAGGGGATCACGCCCTCCGCCAACAAGGCTTGGTCGCGTTGCAGTGCGGCTTGAGCGATCTGAGATTCCAGTTGCGCTTCTCGGGTCTGCCGCCTGGCGTCCCCCAGTTGAGGGCTGCTCCAAGTGGCCAGGCTCGCGCCGGCATGGACCCGGTCGCCCAAGCCGACGTCGATGCGCGAAATCACCCCCGCATAGGGGGCACTCACGCTGACCTCTTTGCCCGGGGGGAGCGATACGCTGGCCGATGCCAGCCACAAGCCACTTTGCGCAGCTTGAATCGGGGCCAGTTGTATGCCCAAAGCCGCTTGTTGCTGCGCATTGAGCACCAAGGGGCGGGGCAGGGCTGCAGGGGTGGCCCCCAGCAAAATGTGTGACGAGGAAAACAGCAAAGCCGTGAGCAGTCTCAACATGAAAGACTCCTGAAAAAAATACCCAACCACCAGACGCGGTGGCACTCGCAGGCGCTCGCCTGCCCTGTGTAGAAGAGGGTTACAGAGGGGGGGCCAGAGCGGGCGGGGGCCATCCCGCTTGGTAAGCATGCAAGGGTGCTGGCGGGTGTGCGCCGACCCCATGGGGCCGGGCCAATTGCCGCATGCCCAAAGGCAAGAACACAGCCAGCAGACACAGTGCGTGCCCGAGCGAGAAACCGTCGTGGTCGGGCTGGGGCAGAGATGTTTCGACGCCCAATGCAGGCGATTCGTCGTCAGTCACCCCCAGTGACTGCTGGGACGCAGTGGCCACAAAGTGGGCGGGGCTGGCACCATGCGGCACGCCATGCCACTCGTCAACGTGCAAACCCGAGACGTGCAAACCAAAGACGTGCGAGGGACCCCAGTGGCTGTGTAAAAACGGCCCGATGGCAAGCAGCACCATCAAAAAGACGACCAAGCCAAAGCGCAGGCGTTGGAGGAAGGTGGGATCGTTGTTCACGCCTGGATTATAGAAAGCCGGGGTCTGAGCTCAGAATTCGGCGTGCAAACGGACGGCATAGACATTCACCGGCCCGCGCAGCGCGTTGTAGGCGGGATTTTGGATGCGTTGGTAGTCCGCAGTCAGCCACCATTTAGGGGTCAAACCCATGCTGTAAAAAGTCTCCAAGCCCCGCTCAGCTTGGTAGCTGAACTGCCTGTCCCCAATGAAATACGACCTGCCGCCTGCGGCCAAAAAATTGCGCCGGTCGGCGCTCAGTCGGTTTTCCATCCAAGCCAAGCCCCAGTGGTCTTGTGCGCGACCCCAGTTGGCACCGTTGACATGCACGCCGGTGGACAAGGAGGCGTCAATTTCTGTGAAGGCGTAGGTCTCTGTGCGCCCGTCGGCTTGCATGGCGCGCAAAAACAGCCCGGTTCGCTCGTTCAGGGCTTGCTCGACGTTGATGCCCAAGCCGTATTTGATTTTTTCGCCATTTCTCACTTGAAAAAACGCTTGCGAATCAGTGCCCGGATGGGCCTGCAAGAATTGCGTGGCTTCTTTGAAGCTGGCCGTCACGGCCCGGTTGCGCCACGCCAAAAGGCGCAGTTTGCCGGGCTGATTGGCCAATGTGTGTGCATGCTCGACCTCGATTTGATCGCCGTAATGGTGCAGCAAATTCCAATCCACTTGCAGTTCGTTGGGCTTGACGGGGCCGCTCATGCGCCCCATGCGCAAGACCCAGTCACCCGCATACCACTCAGCGGCCAGCCCCCAGCCAAAGCCACGGGCGTCTGCGGCGTAGTCGTAAGCCCCATACGTCCAATGGCTCCAGTTCATGAACTGTGTGCGAGGATCTTTGGCGTAGGCGTTGTCATCGAACACATCCAGCGTTGAAAAGTTGCCAGCTGTCAGCACCCAGCGGTTTTTAGCCACTGTGTGTGCCATTTGGTTGAAATCGGCCGCGATCGATTCCGGCTCACCATCGCCATTGAAAGTCTTGCGCCAAAAAAGGCGTTGCACATAAGGCTTGGGCGTTGTGCCACCGGCGCGGGTGATTTCGCCGTTGGTGAAGCTGCCCAAGCCGACCAAATTCCCTGAAAACGGCACGCCAGACGCCAGCTCGGCGTTCAAATACAACTCAGCCCCAGATTCGAGGCGTATGCCCCAATGGCCCGTCAAGGAAAAGGTGTACATCGACTCGCCCAGCGGCGATAGGCTGTTGGCGCTGGTCGAGCCTGCTGGAGATTTGAAGCCAGGGTGGCGCTGCCAGTTGTAGGTGCTTTGGTACAGCCCTTGGCTGTTTTCTTGTTCTTGTGCTCGGGCAAGTCCGGTCAGACCCAGCAGCAGCCCCAAAACGCCCAAAAATTGGACGCGAAGGCCGCAGAGCACGCGGGCTTGGGCCGGGAATGGAAATGGGAGCGGGAAGGCGATGGGATGCATAAGAAGGGCCCTATCGTATGACCAGAACGTGACACCGAGATGACGCCATGTGACCCTGTAACGAGGCAAAGCGGCTGGTTTTGCCACTTGAGTGGCTGATGCTTGGGTGGCTGGCGCACCGGCCTGCTTCAAACTTGAGGCGCGATGGCTCAACACAGTTGCGCGACACGACAAATGCTTGACACATTTGCCCGCGCAGGCGTCCAGATGCGCACCATCTTTTTACAATCGCGGCATGACGTTTGATTTTTCCGCCTCCGCCACTGCCTCCCCCTTGCTCGCCCAGCTCAACGAGGAGCAGCTCAAGGCGGTGACCTTGCCGGGCGAGCACGCCTTGATTTTGGCCGGGGCCGGATCGGGCAAGACCCGGGTGTTGACCACGCGCATCGCCTGGCTTTTGCAGACCTCGCAGGTCTCGCCCGGCGGTATTTTGGCGGTCACGTTCACCAACAAAGCGGCCAAAGAGATGAAGCTGCGCCTGCAGTCCATGCTGCCAGTGAACGTGAACGCGATGTGGATCGGCACCTTTCACGGCCTGTGCAACCGGTTTTTGCGGGCGCATTTTCAGCTGGCGGGTTTGCCGCAGACTTTTCAAATTTTGGACACCCAAGACCAGCTCTCGGCCGTCAAGCGGCTGTGCAAACAGTTCAATGTGGACGAAGACCGCTTTCCTCCCAAGCAAGTGCAGTACTTCATTTCGGGCTGCAAAGAAGACGGCCAGCGCCCGGGCGATGTGTCTGTGCGCGACGACGAGACCCGCCGCAAGGTGGAGCTTTATCAGCTGTACGAAGAGCAATGCCAGCGCGAAGGTGTGGTGGACTTTGGCGAGCTGATGCTGCGCTCGTATGAATTGCTGCGCGACAACCCGCATGTGCGCGAACACTACCGCCGCCGGTTTCGACACATCTTGATCGACGAGTTTCAAGACACCAACAAGTTGCAATACGCGTGGATCAAACTGCTCACCGGCTTGCCGGGCGAGGGCAGCGAAGGCGCGGTGCTGGCTGTGGGCGACGATGACCAGAGCATCTATGCCTTCCGTGGGGCCCGCGTGGGCAATATGGCCGACTTTGTGCGTGAGTTCCAGGTGCAGCACCAAATCAAGCTGGAGCAGAACTACCGCAGCTACAGCAACATCTTGGACTCGGCCAACCACCTGATCAGCCACAACAAAACCCGCCTGGGCAAAACCCTGCGCACCGACCAAGGCGCGGGCGAGCCGGTGCGCGTGGTGGAGTCGGTGTCTGACTTTGCCGAGGCGCAGTGGCTGGTGGACGAGGTGCGCCAATTGGTCAAGCAAGACGACTTTTCGCGCAAAGAAATCGCGCTGCTGTACCGCAGCAACGCCCAGAGCCGGGTGCTTGAGACGGCGCTGTTCAACGCAGGGTTTCCTTACCGGGTGTACGGCGGGCTGCGATTTTTTGAGCGTGCCGAGATCAAGAACGCGCTGGCGTATTTGCGCCTGCTGGAGAACCCGAACGACGACACCAGCTTTTTGCGGGTGGTCAATTTTCCGGCGCGCGGCATTGGGGCGCGGTCCATTGAGCAGTTGCAAGACGCGGCCCGCGCAGCGGGCTGCTCGCTGCACGACGCGGTGAGCACCACCACGGGCAAGGCAGGGGCCAATTTGGCGGCGTTTGTGGCCATGGTGGACGTGTTGCGCGAGCAAACTGGCGGCAAGACCCTGCGTGAAATCATCGATTTGGTGATCGACAAAACTGGCTTGATCGTGCACTACCGGGCCGAAAAAGAGGGCGCGGACCGGGTCGAAAACTTGGAAGAATTGGTCAACGCGGCCGAGAGCTTTGTCACGCAAGAAGGCTTTGGACGCAGTGCGGTGGCTTTGCCGCAAGCCTTGTCGCAAAGCCCGGCCAGCCAAGGGTTATCGACCGAGGCCCCTGTCCCAAACACTGACGAATTCAGCGAAGACGGCGTGACCATGAGCCCGTTGGCGGCGTTTTTGACGCATGCCTCATTGGAGGCGGGTGACAACCAGGCCCAAGCCGGTGAAGACGCGATCCAGCTCATGACGGTGCACGCCAGCAAGGGCTTGGAGTTTGATGCGGTCTTCATCACGGGTCTGGAGGAAAGCCTGT
>JAHECM010000169.1 GCA_024641725.1 Limnohabitans sp.
ACGTTTGGCTAAAATCATTCAATTCTTGTAAGGGATTTTCAGATGGCGCGTCAGTATTTTGGAACCGATGGCATTCGAGGCACGGTGGGGCAAAGCCCGATCACGCCGGACTTTGTGATGCGCTTGGCGCATGCTGTTGGACGGGTACTCAAGCAGCAGCACAGCCACCCCACGGTGCTGATTGGCAAGGACACCCGCATTTCGGGCTACATGCTCGAAAGTGCCCTTGAATCCGGTTTCAACTCCGCCGGAGTCGATGTGGTTTTGTTGGGGCCCGTGCCCACACCGGCCGTGGCCTACCTGACGCGCGCGCAACGCGCCTCCTTGGGCGTGGTGATCAGCGCCAGCCACAACCCGTTTCAAGACAACGGCATCAAGTTTTTCAGTGCCCAGGGCAGCAAGCTCTCAGACGATTGGGAAGAGTCGGTGGAAGCGGCGCTGAATGAAGCCCCGGTGTGGGCCGATTCCGCATCTCTGGGTAAAACCCGACGCCTCGACGATGCTGCGGGCCGCTACATCGAATTTTGCAAAAGCACCTTCTCGACCGAGTTGTCCTTGCGTGGTCTCAAAATCGTGGTGGATGCCGCGCACGGCGCAGCCTACCAAATCGCGCCCAAGGTCTTTCACGAGCTGGGCGCTGAGGTTGTGGCCATTGGCTGCACACCCGACGGTTTGAACATCAACCAAGGTGTGGGCGCCACCCACCCGCAGGCCCTGGTGGATGCGGTCAAGGCCCATCATGCGGACTACGGGGTCGCGCTCGACGGCGATGCCGATCGCCTGCAACTGGTGGACGCCTCAGGCCGTTTGTTCAATGGCGATGAGTTGCTGTATCTGATGGTGGTCGACCGCTTGGCCCGTGACCAGTCCGTGCCCGGTGCCGTGGGCACGTTGATGACCAACATGGCCGTGGAAGTTGCACTCAAACGCAAAGGGGTGGCGTTTGAGCGGGCCAAAGTGGGTGACCGTTACGTGCTGGAGGTGCTCGCTGACAAGGGGTGGTTGTTGGGCGGGGAGGGGTCGGGCCATCTTTTGGTGCTGGACAAGCACACCACCGGCGACGGGCTGGTCAGCGCCTTGCAAGTGCTGCAAGCCTGTGTGGGCAGCGGCCAGACCATGGCGCAGCTGCTCACAGGGGTGGAGTTGTTTCCGCAAACCTTGATCAACGTGCGCTTGAAGCCCGGATTTTCTTGGCAAACCCACGAGCCTTTGCAGCGGGCCACTCAAGAGGCCCAAGTGCAACTGGCCGATGCCGGCCGGGTGCTCATCCGGGCCAGCGGTACCGAGCCTCTGGTCAGGGTGATGGTGGAAGCGCGCGATCCCCAGATTGCCCGCGAAACGGCCGAGCGCATCGCAGCCACACTAACGGCCACTTGATTCTGCCCTTGGTGCAGTCCCGGGCCGTGCAGGCGCTGTGCGGCTGTCGAGGGCTTTCAGTAAATCAGACGTTCTGGCCTGATTTCTTGCAAGATGGTGGTGGCGATCTCTTCAATCGACTTGGTGGTGGTGGACAACCAGCGGATGCCCGAGCGGCGCATCATGCTTTCGGCTTCAGCCACTTCCATGCGGCAGTTGTCGAGGCTGGCGTAACGGGAATTGGGCCTGCGTTCGGTCCGTATCTCTGACAGACGGTCCGGCAAAATGGTCAGGCCAAAGATTTTTTTGCGGTACGGCACCAGGGCCGGTGGCAATTGCCTGCGTTCGAAATCTTCAGGGATCAGCGGGTAGTTGGCGGCTTTGAGGCCGTGCTGCATGGCCAAATACAAACTGGTGGGGGTCTTGCCACTGCGGCTCACGCCCACCAAGATCACGTCCGAGCCCTCCAAGTCTTTGTGCGACTGGCCATCGTCGTGCGCCAGTGAAAAATTGATGGCCTCGATCCGGTCGTGGTATTCCTTGCTCTTGCTCACATCCGAAAAACGGCCCACACGGTGGTGCGACTTCGCGCCCAGCTCCACTTCAAGCGGGTTCACAAAAGTGCCAAACATGTCCAGCAACATGCCTTGGCAGTGTTCTTGCAAAACCTTGAGCACCTCCATGTTCACCAAGGTTGAGAAAACAATCGGTTTGGAGCCCTCGGTCTCGCCCGTGTGGTTGATTTGGCGCACCGCCTGGTGGGCCTTGTCGATGGTGTCGATGAAAGGCAGGCGCACATGTCGCGTTTTCAAATCGAACTGGGCCAAGATGGCGTTGCCAAAGGTCTCGGCGGTGATGCCGGTGCCATCTGAGACAAAAAAAACGGTGCGTTGGGGCATGGCTGCAACAAGGATCAAATGGACAAAAGGGCGAGAGCCCTAAAATGGTTTCATTATCCATGCTGGCCTCAGCCCCATTCCAACAACAACAGGGTCTGCGTGCAAGCTTGGAACCCGGTTTTTAACTTTGGAGCTTCTCATGTCTGACTTGTTTGAGGCGACCGCATTGGTCGTCCCCTTTGAAAAACTGCGCATGGCCGATGTCGAGTCGGTGGGCGGCAAAAACGCCAGCCTGGGCGAAATGATTTCCCAGCTGCCCTCGGGTGTGAAAGTGCCCACGGGTTTTGCCACCACGGCCCACGCTTTCCGTGAATTTTTGAAATTCGATGGGCTGGCCGACCGGATCAACGCCAAACTGGACGCATTGGACACCGAAGACGTGCGTTCGCTGGCGACCGTCGGCGCTGAAATCCGAGCCATGGTGGAAGCCCAGCCTTTTCCCATGGACCTGCAAAAGGCCATTGCCGACGAATTTGCCTTGCTGCAAGGCGGCCAGCCGGACGCATCGTTCGCCGTGCGCTCCTCGGCCACGGCCGAAGATTTGCCTGATGCCTCTTTTGCGGGCCAGCAAGAAACCTTTTTGAACGTGGTCGGCATCGACGATGTGCTGCACAAGATGAAAGAGGTGTTCGCCTCGCTCTACAACGACCGCGCCATCAGCTACCGGGTTCACAAGGGTTTTGCCCATGCCGACGTGGCCTTGTCGGCGGGTGTGCAGCGCATGGTTCGCTCCGACTTGGGCGCTGCGGGCGTCATGTTCACCATCGACACCGAATCGGGCTTTGAAGACGTGGTGTTCATCACCTCCAGCTATGGCTTGGGCGAAACCGTGGTTCAAGGGGCCGTCAACCCGGACGAGTTCTACGCGCACAAGCCCATGCTCGAAGCGGGCAAGCGGGCCGTGATCCGCCGCAACTTGGGCTCCAAATTGATCCAGATGGTGTTTTCCACATCCGAAGAAAAGGCCTCAGATGGCCCCATGAAAGGCAAGCTGGTCAAAACCATTGACGTGCCCACCGAGCTGCGCAACCGCTACAGCCTGACCGATGCCGATGTGGAGCAACTGGCCCGCTACGCCGTCATCATCGAAAAGCACTATGGCCGCCCGATGGATATCGAGTGGGGCAAAGATGGCCGTGATGGCCAGCTTTACATCTTGCAAGCGCGCCCTGAAACGGTGAAAAGCCAGGCCAAAGGCACGGCCGAGCTGCGCTACAAACTTAAGGGCCATTCGACCGTCTTGGCCGAAGGCCGTGCCATTGGCCAAAAAATCGGCACCGGCCCGGTGCGACTGGTGCACAACATCTCTGAAATGGACAAAGTTCAGCCCGGCGATGTGCTCGTGACCGACATGACCGACCCGAACTGGGAACCCGTGATGAAACGCGCCAGCGCCATCGTCACCAACCGGGGCGGGCGCACCTGCCACGCCGCCATCATTGCCCGCGAGCTGGGCATCCCCGCGGTGGTGGGCTGCGGCAACGCCACCGAGCAACTCAAGGACGGCACCTTGGTGACCGTGAGCTGCGCCGAGGGCGACACTGGACGCATTTACGACGGCCTGCTCGAAACCGAAGTGACCGAAGTGCAACGCGGCACCATGCCCGACATTGCCACCAAGATCATGATGAACGTGGGCAACCCCCAACTGGCCTTTGATTTTGCGCAGCTGCCCAACGCGGGTGTGGGCTTGGCCCGCCTGGAATTCATCATCAACAACAACATCGGTGTTCACCCCAAGGCCATCTTGGACTACCCGGCCATCGATGCCGACCTGAAAAAAGCGGTCGAGTCTGTGGCCCGAGGCCATGCCTCTCCCCGCGCTTTTTATGTGGACAAGGTCGCCGAGGGGGTGGCCTCAATCGCCGCCGCTTTCTGGCCCAAGCCCGTCATCGTGCGCCTGTCTGACTTCAAGAGCAACGAGTACCGCAAACTGATTGGCGGCAGCCGATACGAGCCCGAAGAAGAAAACCCGATGCTGGGCTTTCGGGGTGCGACCCGCTACATCAGCCAGGATTTTGGCGAGGCGTTTGCCATGGAGTGCGAAGCCCTCAAGCGCGTGCGCGGTGACATGGGTTTGACCAATGTGCAGATCATGGTGCCCTTTGTGCGCACACTGGAGCAGGCGCGCCGCGTGACGGAGTTGCTGGCCGGACAAGGTTTGCAGCGCGGCAAGGACGAGCTCAAAGTCATCATGATGTGCGAGGTGCCCAGTAACGCCATTTTGGCGGATCGGTTCCTCGAATATTTCGATGGATTTTCGATCGGCTCCAACGACCTGACCCAACTCACGCTGGGTCTGGACCGCGATTCCGGCTTGGAGCTGCTGGCCGCTGATTTTGATGAGCGCGACCCGGCCGTCACCACCTTGATTTCCCAGGCGATCAAGGCTTGTTTGGCCCAGGGCAAGTACATCGGTATTTGTGGTCAAGGACCCAGCGACCACCCGGACTTTGCACAGTGGTTGATGGATCAGGGCATCAGCTCGATCTCGCTGAACCCGGACACGGTGGTGGCGACTTGGACCGCGCTGGGCCGCTGAGCCCTTTTTTCAGAGCACAGGCATGAGCCGACCTTCCGATCCGGGCATGTCTCGTTCGTACCGTCGGCGATTGCACCGCAATGTGCTGCTGTTTGTGGTGCTGTTTTTGTGCCTGTTGGGGGCCATGGCTTGGGCCGAGCAGTCGGGTCTTTCCCGCAATCTGATCGGCCCCATTTTTCTGTTCTCCACAGTCATGATTTACGCGCTCATTGGTATTTCCGGGCGCACCACGGATGCCGATGAGTATTACGTTGCCGGGCGTCGCATTCCGGCCATGTACAACGGCATGGCCACCGCAGCCGACTGGATGAGCTCTGCTTCTTTCATCAGTCTGGCTGGGGCGTTGTATCTGCAAGGCTTTTCTGGATCGGGCACGCAGTCCGGTGGTTTGGCCTACGTCTTGGGCTGGACCGGGGGGTTTTGTCTTGTCGCGCTGCTGATTGCACCGGCGTTGCGGGCCATGAAGTTGTACACCTTGCCCGACTTTTTTCAGGTTCGCTACGGCGGGCGTTGGCCTCGCTTGCTGGCGGCATGGGCCGCTATTTTGTGCTCATTCACTTACGTGGTCGCACAAATTTACGGCATCGGTTTGATCGCATCGCGTCTGACGGGGGTGCAGTTTGAGATCGGCATCCTGCTGGGGCTGGGCGGTGTGTTGCTGTGTTCTTTCTTAGGGGGCATGCGCGCCATCACTTGGACCCAGGTGGCCCAGTACATCGTGCTGCTTCTTGCTTTTTTGATCCCGGTGTCGTGGCTCGCCTACAAGCAACTGGGAACCCCTTTGGCCCCATGGGCCTACGGGGCCCAGCTGGCACGGATCGACGCGCTGGAGCAAAAGCTGATGCGCGACCCGGCGGAGTTGGAGGTTCGGCAAAAATACCAAGACAGGGCCGAGCTTTACAAGTCTCGGCTGTTGCACGTTGAGCAGTCCTTGATCGATTTGCGCGTTGAGCTGGAGCAACGTGTTCGCACCCTGAAGGCGCAGGGGGCTGATTTCGCATCGATCGCCCAAGCGCGCAGGGAGTTGCTGGCCATTCCGGCCAACCCGGTGCTGGCCAAAGAGCAGTGGCAACGCGGTTTGGCAGACAACTTGGAGCGATCTCAGCCACTCGGGGGCATGGTGCCGCATGCCCGCGAGTTCGATGGTGACCCGGCGGGCGATGAGGCGCAGCGCCAGCGCTTTGAGACTTCGCAGTTGAATTTTTTGGCCTTGGTGTTTTGCCTCATGGTGGGCACGGCCGGCTTGCCGCACTTGTTGACCCGCTACTACACCACCCCGTCCGTGGCGCAGGCACGCAGCTCGGTCGCTTGGTCTTTGTTTTTCATTGCGCTGATTTACCTCAGCGCCCCCGCTTTGGCCGTGCTGGTGAAGTTTGAGTTGATGAACACCCTGGTGGGCAGCAGCTTTGAGCAACTGCCCAATTGGATTGCCCAATGGGCCAGGATCGATCCGGCCTTGGTCGAGGTGAGCGACATCAATGGCGATCGGATTTTGCAGTGGGGCGAACTCAAGCTCGGGGCGGACATCATCATGTTGGCCACCCCTGAACTTGGAGGCATGCCTTTTGTGGTCTCCGGGCTGGTCGCTGCAGGGGGCTTGGCGGCCGCCTTGTCCACTGCCGATGGCTTGCTTTTGACCATCAGCAATGCCTTGGTTCACGATATGGGGAGCAGCCACAAAGTGGCCCCCAGAGCGGCAGAGGGGCGCGTCATCCTCTCCAAATTTGCGCTTTTGGCGGTGGCCATGCTGGCCGCGTTTGTGGCGGCACTCAAACCCGCACAGATACTTTCTCTGGTTTCGGCGTCATTTTCCCTGGCGGCGGCGGCGTTTTTCCCTGCCATGGTGCTGGGCTTGTTGTCCTCGCGCATCAGCCGCGCTGCGGCGGTGGCGGGCATGTTGACAGGCTTGGGCTTGACGGTGGCTTACATGGGGATCAATGGCGCGCCATTCCGACAGTTTTGGGGGCTCGCGCCCGATGCGGGCCTGTGGTGGGGCATTCAGCCGCTGTCGGCCGCTGTTTTTGGTGTGCCCATGGGCTTTGTCACGATCCTGGCGTGGTCGCTCTTGTGGCCGCAAAAAACATCGCCGGCCGCTGTGGACGCGCCACCAGAGCCGCACTATCCGGGACTGTGAATCCCGGGCTATAATCTCAGGCTTCGCCTTGCTGCACCCCTTTTTAGACGCTGGGGGCAGCTTCCAATCTTTTGGTTCATCCACAAGGAGTTTCAATGCGTCATTACGAAATCATTTTGCTGATCCACCCGGATCAAAGCGAACAAGTTCCTGCCATGCTGGAGCGCTACAAGGGCATGATCACCACCGGCGGTGGCAAGATCCACCGTGTGGAAGACTGGGGTCGCCGTCAACTGGCGTACCAGATCAACAAGCTGGGCAAAGCGCACTACCTGTGCGTGAACATCGAGGCCGACCAGGCTGTGATGGCTGAACTCGAACACGCGTTCAAGTTCAACGATGCTGTGCTGCGTCACCTGACCGTGCAGAAGAAAAAAGCCGACACTGGCCCTTCCTCGATGATGAAAACCGTCGAACGTGAAGAAGCCCGCAAAGCCCAACAAGCCGAATTCGCTTCTTGATGCTTTTTGACGGGAAGTGAACCGCACCACTTTGACCGCCTGTATCGCCGAGTTTGCCGCTTTGCGCTACACACCTGCTGGCTTACCCGCTCTGGATTTGATTTTGGAGCATGCTTCTGAGCAGTCAGAAGTCGGGCAAAACCGCAAGATCCAGTTGAAAATCCGCGCTTTGGCTCTGGGCTCCCAGGCTGAGCGATTGGTCAAACAACCGGTAGGCAGTCTTTGGCAGTTCCAAGGCTTTTTGGCCACCCCCCGTCAGGGAAAAAGTGTCGTTTTGCACATTCAAGAGTTTCAGCAAACTTAATTTCAGGAGGCCCTCATGGCCGCATTCAAAAAATTTGACAAGAACAAGCGCCCAAAGCGCAACACTCAATCGCTGTTGTTCAAGCGCAAGCGCTTTTGCCGCTTCACCGTGACCGGTGTCGAAGAAATCGACTACAAAGATGTGGACACTCTGCGTGACTTCATCGCCGAAAACGGCAAGATCATCCCCGCCCGCCTGACTGGCACCCGTGCCATTTACCAGCGTCAGCTCAACACCGCCATCAAGCGTGCTCGCTTCCTGGCCATGTTGCCTTACAGCGACCAACACAAAGTCTAAGGAGTCTCAACCATGCAAATCATCCTGCTCGAAAAGGTTGTGAACCTGGGTAATCTGGGCGATATCGTCAAAGTCAAAGACGGTTACGCACGCAATTTCTTGATCCCTACCGGTCAAGCCCGTCGCGCCACGGAATCCAACAAGGCCGAATTCGAAGCCCGCCGCGCCGAGCTCGAAAAAGCTGCAGCTGCCAAGTTGGCCGAAGCCCAAGCCCAAGGCGAGAAGCTGTCCGGTTTGACCATCAAACTGACACAGAAAGCTGGCGTTGACGGCCGTCTGTTCGGTTCCGTGACCAACCACGACATCGCTGAAGAGCTGAACAAGCAAGGCTTTGCCGTGATCAAGTCCCAGATCCGCATGCCCAACGGTCCCATCAAGACCGTCAGCGACAACGCTGTGTCTGTGGCTTTGCACACCGACGTGGCTGTGGACGTGAACGTCAGCGTGTACGGCGAAACCGCCTGATCGATTTTTATTCGATCCGAGCCGCCTGCTTTGAAGAGCAGGCGGCTTTTTTCTTTTGCAAGACGTGTATGGGCACTTATCCCATGCTGTCCACGGTTTGCCCAGAGCTTATCCACAGACTTGTCCCATGACGTGTGACGCCGTGCGGATTAATATCGGGTTTTGACGGTTTTCACATGTCCGCTGATTTTCCTCCTCACTTCGACCTGCCCATCGAGTTCTCCTCCGACCACCAAGTGGCGCAGTTGCGCGTGCCCCCTCACTCCATTGAAGCCGAATCCAGCGTACTGGGCGGTTTGCTGTTGGACAACGGTGCTTGGGACCGCGTGGGTGACATGCTCAAAGAGGGCGATTTTTACCGCCATGAGCACCAGCTCATTTTTGCGTCAATGTCCAGCCTGATCAACGCGTCCAAGCCCGCCGACGTGATCACCGTTTTTGAACATGTGCAAAACCAGGGGCATGCGCAAGACGTGGGCGGACTGGCTTACCTCAACTCACTGGCGCAATACGTGCCCAGTGCCAGCAACATCCGTCGTTACGCTGAAATCGTGCGAGAGCGCTCTATCTTGCGCAAACTGGTGTCGGCCAGCGATGAAATTGCCACCCAAGCCTTCAATCCCAAAGGCAAGCAGATCGACAAAATATTGGACGAGGCCGAGCAAAAAATCTTCAACATTGGAGAAGAAGGCTCCCGCATGAAGCAGGGTTTTCAGTCCATGGACACCCTGGTCGTGGAGCTGCTGGACCGGGTGCAGGAGATGGCGGACAACCCGAACGACATCACTGGCGTGCCGACAGGTTTCATTGACCTGGACAAGATGACCTCTGGCCTGCAACCGGGCGACATGGTGGTGCTGGCCGCTCGCCCGTCGATGGGAAAAACGGCGTTTGCCATCAACATTGCCGAGCATGTGGCCTTGAATGAGGGCTTGCCCGTGGCGGTGTTCTCCATGGAAATGGGCGCATCCCAGTTGGCTGTGCGTGTGGTTGGCTCGATTGGCCGGATTGACCAGGGCCATTTGCGAACTGGCAAATTGAGCGACGAAGAGTGGCCGCGCTTGACCGAAGCCATCGAGCGCCTGCGCACGGTGTCGCTGCACATTGACGAAACCCCCGGCTTGACCCCCAGCGAACTGCGCGCGAATGCCCGACGACTGGCTCGCCAATGCGGCAAATTGGGCCTGATTGTGGTGGACTACCTGCAGCTGATGAGCGGTTCGTCCAGCTCGGGGGGGGACAACCGCGCCACGGAGCTGGGTGAAATTTCTCGGGGCCTGAAGATGCTGGCCAAAGAGCTGCAATGCCCTGTCATTGCACTGTCTCAGCTCAACCGAAGCGTGGAGCAGCGCACCGACAAGCGCCCCATGATGAGCGATCTGCGCGAGTCCGGCGCCATTGAGCAGGATGCGGACATCATCATGTTCATCTACCGCGACGATTACTACAACAAGGATTCGAAAGAACCCGGCGTGGCTGAAATCATCATCGGCAAACAACGAAACGGTCCCACCGGGACCGTTCGTTTGGCTTTCTTGAAGCCGCTGACCCGTTTTGAGAGTCTGGCCTCAGGCGGCTACGGCAGCGACGATTACTGAGCCGGCTCAGAGCACGTCGCTGGCAAAGTCAGCCAAGCGCGAGCGTTCACCGCGCGCCAGTGTGATGTGCCCGCCGTGCTGCCAGCCCTTGAAGCGGTCCACCGCATAGGTCAGGCCCGAGGAGCCTTCGGTCAAATAGGGCGTGTCGATCTGGGCCAGGTTGCCCATGCAAATGATTTTGGTGCCCGGCCCGGCGCGGGTGATCAGTGTCTTCATTTGCTTGGGCGTCAGGTTTTGCGCTTCATCAATGATCACGTATTTGTTCATGAAGGTGCGCCCGCGCATGAA
>JAHECM010000182.1:0-6119 GCA_024641725.1 Limnohabitans sp.
GCGCAAGCCTTGTCGCAAAGCGGTTTGGACGTCGATTTGCGCCGCGTGTACTGGTACAGCGACCGCTCGGACGGTTTGGTGATCGACGACCAGATCGTGCGCTTGGTGCAAGCGCACGACGCCGACGGTGGCTCGTCCCTGTTGCGCTCGCTGGGGCATGACCTCAAGCAATTGGCCGAACACCATGCCTGCGACCATGTGCTGGTGGCCAGTGACGATGAACGCTTTTTGTCGGCCATTGACGAGGCCCAGTTGAGCGGTTTGAGCGTGCATTTGCTGGCCGACGAGTCGGCCCGCAACATGACCCAAATGGTGCGCACCGATCCGGGTTGGGCGCGTTTGCTGTCGCAAGGCGATCGCCGCGTGGTGGTCAACTCGCAGGCCTTGGCCGACATTTTGCAAGGCAAAACGCCCACGGGCATGGGGCTGGCCGTGGAAGACGTGGAAGAGCTGCGCAAGTCCATGCACGAGGTCATCTCGGGCTGGTGGGCCGACGAACCCGAAGACCTGCGCGAAGACCTGCACGACGCCCTGCAAGTGAGCCGGGGGGTGCCGCAAGAGGTGGACCGCCAGCTCTTGCTGCGCATGCGTCAACGACTGGCGCGCGCCTTGAGTTTCCCAGAGAAAAAAATGCTGCGCGAAATTTTGCGCGAGGTGGTCATGGGTACCGAGGCGCCTGAGGTGTCAGCGCCCATGCCCCCAGACGCCGAGCCTCAAGACTGAGTCGGCTCAGTCCACCGTGGCGCCGGAGTCTTTGACGACTTTGCCCAAGCGCACCGTGTCTTTTCGGATCAGCTCGCCAAACTGAGCCGCAGAGCCTGCGACCACAGGGGTGCCGATGGCCTCCCACTTTTTGCGGAACTCGGGCTCTTTGAAGATCGCGTTCAGGGTGGCGTTGAGCTTGTCGATGATGGGCGCGGGGGTGCCTGCGCGCACTGCAATGCCGTGCCACGCGGTGAACTCATACCCCGAAACGCCAGCCTCGGCCATGGTGGGCACGTTGGGCAGTTGTGGGCTGCGCTTGGCCGAAGTCACAGCCAGCGGCATCAATTTGCCCGACTGGATGTGCGGCAGCGAGCTGCCCAAAATGTCAAACATCACCCCGACTTGGCCACCGATCACGTCGTTCAGGGCCGGGCCCGCGCCCTTGTAGGGAATGTGCGTGATGTTCACGTCCATTTGCGTGTTGAACAGCTCGCCCGCCAGATGCTGCGGCGTGCCGTTGCCTGCCGAGGCAAAGCTGGTGTTGGCTTTGGGGGCTTTGGCTTTGGCGATCAATTCTTTGACCGTTTTGACGCCCATGCTGGGATGCACCTCCAGCACCAGCGGGAACGATGAAATTTGCATCACCGGGGCCAGATCGGTCAGGGGGTTGAAGGTCATGCTGCGGTACAGGGTGGGGTTCACCGCCATCGGGCCGCTGGCGGCCAGCAGCAAGGTGTGGCCATCCGCTGGGGCTTGTTTGGCGACTTCGCCACTGCCCAAATTGCCGCCTGCGCCCGCTTTGTTGTCAATCATCACCGCTTGGCCCAGGCGCGTTTGCAGCTCTGCTTGCAACATGCGGGCCATCAAATCGGTGGGGCCACCCGGTGGGTAGGGCACCACAAAGCGGATGGTCTTGCTGGGGTAGTTGTCTTGTGCTTGCGCTGGGCTCAGGGCGCTCAGGCCTGCGCACAGCAGGGGCAACAGTGCGGCAGTTTTGAGCATCTTGGAAGGTTGCATGGTGAGTTGTCTCCAAAAGTAGGATGGTACAGACTGGGGGTCAAGCGCCAAAGCGTTCGCGGATCTGCGCAGCGCTGGCCAAGGGGCGGCCCAAGCTGCGGGTGGCGTCTGCTGCTTGCTGCACCAGGGCGGCATTGTTGGCAGCGATTTCCCCGTTCTTGAGGAACAGGTTGTTTTCGAAACCCACGCGCACATGGCCACCCAAGGCAGCAGCAGCGCTCACACAGGCGTGTTCGGTCGCGCCAAAAGCGCAAACCGCCCAGGGCTCGCCGGTGCTGTGGGCTTGCACAAATGGTGCCAAGTCGGTCGGATTCGACTGCTGGCCCGTGGTGTAGCGGCCCAGCACAAACAGCATGAACCACGGCGCATCGGGAATGACGCCCCGCTGGCGCAGGTCTTGCCAACGCTGCAGGTCTTTCACGTCGTATGCAATCACCTGGGTCATGACTTTTTCGCGGGCGAGCCAGCCAAAAAAGTCGGCCAAGCCTTTCTCGCCGATCTCGGGCTGGTCCACCTCGCGCAGACCGACCGACACCGCCTCGGGCCGCAGGGCCTGCACCATCGCGATTTGCGCCGGGGCTTGGTACACCTTGGCCGCTTCACTGGTGATTTGCAGCACCATCTCGTCGCCCACGGCGGCGTGCACTGCCGCCAGCGCGTCGCGGTAGCCCTGCACGTCCAGGCTGTGGCGGCCCTGAGCGTCGCGGATGTGCAAATGCAGCATGGCTGCGCCAGCATCCAAGCATTGCTTGGCTGCACGGGCCAAGTCGGACGTGGTCAGCGGCACTTGGGCGTGGTCGCTCAGTTGCTTGTAAGCGCCATTGGGGGCGGCGGTGATGATCAGGGGGTCGTTGTAAAAATCGCTCATGGCTCAAAAGCTCCGGTCCAGGGGGGGTAATTCGTCGGCCAGCAGGCGCAGGCCCTCTTGCAACAAGCGGTCATAGCGCTCACGCTCGGCCTGCCGGGTTTCGGGTGTCCAGTCGTAAAAGCCCGCCCCAGACTTCATGCCAAAACGCCCGGCCGCGACGCGATCGCTCAGGGCTTGGGCGGGCACGGCGGCGTTGCTCAGGCTGGGGTACATCGTGGCGGCTGCGGCGCAATGCACGTCAATGCCCGCGTGGTCGCGCTGCATGACAGGGCCCGCCGCCAAAAAGCGGAAACCAAAACCAAAGCGCACCGCCGCATCCACGTCTTCGGGGCTGGCCACCCCTTCGTCGATCATGGCAAAGGCCTCGCGCGCCAAGGCGTGTTGCAGGCGGTTGGCCAAAAAGCCGGGCTTGTCCTTGCGCACCTTGACGGGCACACAGCCGCACAGCCGCATGAACTGGCACAGGCTGTCGGCGGCCACGTCGCTGCTTTGCGGCCCCATGACCACCTCGACCAGCGGCACCAAGTGCGCGGGCATGAAAAAGTGCAAGCCCAACATGCGCTCTTGTGTGGGCAAGCCTTGGGCAATCGCACTGATCGGAAAGCTCGAACTGTTGCTGGTCAGCAGCGTGTCGGCGGGGGCCAGCTCCAGCAGGCGGGCAAACAAGGCTTGCTTGATCGGCAGTCGCTCGGGCACGCATTCGATCACCAAAGCCACCTCGGCCCAATCCAGGTCCTGCACATCGGCCACTGCTGTCACCGCGTCAGCGCGCCTTGCCAAGTCCAGCTCGCTCAGGCCCTTGAACACATGCGGCTGCAAAGCCTGTCTTTTGAGCGCGTCTGGCTCGACAACTGTCACGCGTGCGCCAGCGCGGGCCAATACGATCGCGACATCGGCGCCCATGGTGCCCGCGCCCACCACCACGGCGTGGCTGTGCCGTGGCGTTGGGGTGCTTGAGAAATCATCCGTTTTTTGCATCTGAGCGAGTCTAGAAGCCAAGGATTGCTAAGTCCAACTGATTTTTTCTATAAACTGATCACATATGATGATCAATTGGTCGCCCCGTGACATTGAAGTTTTCCTGATGCTGGCCGAAACCCTGAGCTTTCGGCGCACCGCCGAGCGCATGCACCTGTCGCAGCCAGCCGTGACGGCCTTGGTGACGCGCTTAGAGGCGGCGCTGGAGGTCAAGCTGTTTGACCGCACCACACGCCAAGTGCAGCTGACCGGGCCAGGGCGTGTGTTTGCGGCGCAAGCGCAGCGGCTGCACACCCTGACCGAAGAAGCCGTGCGGGCGGTGCGCGATGTCTCCAGCCTGCGGGTGGGGCAGGTGGCGCTGGCGGCCATGCCCTCTTTGGCCGCCACGGTGGTGCCCCGCGCATTTGCGCGCTTTGCGCAAGACCACCCCGGCGTGCGCCTGCAGTTGTTTGACACGCTGTCGGGCCCCGCTTTTGAGATGGTGCGCGCTGGCCAAGTTGAATTCGCGCTGACCGCTGCCAATCCGGCCTACCCCGATTTGGACACCTTGCCCCTCGCATCCGATGCGTTTGTGCTGCTGATTGCCCGCACGCACCCACTGGCACAAACCAGCGCGCCACTGACTTGGCTGGAGATTGCCCAAGAGCCGCACATCTCCATGCCCTTGCCGTCCAGTGTTCGGCAATACGCCGACGCGGCTTTTTTGGAGCACCGCATCCGCTTTGCCCCTCGCTTTGAGTTGGAGCACTTGGCCAGCATCAAGGCCCTGGTGGCGGCTGGGTTGGGGGTGGCGGCCTTGCCCGAACTGGCAGCCAATGTCGGGCCGGACGAAGGCATCGTGCGCCGCCCCCTGATCGGGCCGGAGCTGCACCGCCCGATGGTGTTGGTCACCCTGCGCGGGCGAAGCTTGTCGCCGGCAGCGGCGCACATGGTGCAGTTGATTCAGGCCGAGATGGCCAGCAGCGAAGGCGGCCGCCTGCAGTCAGAACAGGCACCACCAAGCCGTGCACCGTCCGGTCAGCCATGAGGTGATCGCGTCCAGCAAACTGCCCACCACCACCACCGGCACGCCCAGATAAATGGCGATCCACATCCATGCCAAGGGCGTCAAGCGGGCCTTGGGGATGTCGTGACCGAGGATGGGGGGAGGGCTGTTTTTTTTCATATAAAAAATCCGCACAAGCCTTGCAGCTGTGCGGATTTTGAGTTGGTGCCGGAGAGATGAATCGAACACCCGACCTTCTCATTACGAATGAGCTGCTCTACCGACTGAGCTACACCGGCTTATAGAAAAAAATTATACCTTCGCGTGGTACTGCGTTAGCCGTTCAACTTCGTTGCGCGAGCCCAGCACAACGCTCACGCGTTCGTGCAGTTGCGTGGGTTGCATGTCCAAAATCCGTTGCTGGCCGTTGGTGGATGCGCCGCCCGCTTGCTCGATCAACCAGCTCATGGGATTGGCCTCGTACATCAGGCGCAGCTTGCCGGCTTTGTGCGGCTCGCGCTTGTCCCAGGGGTACATGAAGACGCCGCCACGGGTCAGGATGCGGTGCACGTCGGCCACCATGGAGGCGATCCAGCGCATGTTGAAGTTCTTGCCGCGTGGGCCTTCTTGGCCCAATAGGCATTCGTCGATGTAGCGGCGCACGGGCTCGTCCCAGTGGCGCATATTGCTCATGTTGATGGCGAACTCTTGGGTGTCGGCGGGCACTTGCACGTTCTCTTGCGTGAGGACAAAGGAGCCTTGTTCCCGGTCGAGCGTGAACATGGCCACGCCGTCTCCCACCGTGAGCACCAAGGTGGTTTGTGGCCCGTACACACAGTAGCCTGCAGCCACTTGTTGCTTGCCCGGTTGCAAGAAGTCTTGCTCGCTCACACCTTGGCTGCTTTCTGGCTTTTTGAGCACGCTGAAGATGGTGCCAATGCTGACGTTCACGTCGATGTTGGACGAGCCATCCAAAGGGTCGAACAGCAGCAGGTATTCGCCCTGCGGGTAGCGGTTGGGCACGGGGTGGATGGTGTCCATTTCTTCCGACGCCATGGCCGCAAGGTGGCCGCCCCATTCGTTGGCTTCGAGCAGCACTTCGTTGGCAATGATGTCGAGTTTTTTCTGGACTTCCCCTTGCACGTTTTCGCTCTCAGCGCTGCCCAGGACGCCACCCAGGGCGCCTTTGTTGACGGCGTGGCTGATGCTTTTGCAAGCGCGGGCCACCACTTCGAGCAGCAAACGCAAGTCGGCGGGGATCTTGCCTTTGCTGCGTTGTTGCTCCACCAGGTAGCGGGAGAGAGAGACTTTGCTGCTCATGTTCATTCCTCGGGTTCAGGTGCTGCTCAAGGCGCGGCTGATGACTTCGCGCACATCGTTGCTCAAGTCGGCTTTGCCGGCCACGCGCTCGACAGCGACTTTGGCCGCGCTGCGGTAGGGTTCGGCCAATCGGCTCCAACGGTCCATGGCGCGCGCCAAGCGGGCGGCCACTTGCGGGTTGATGGCGTCCAGCGCCAGCACCTGTTCGCTCCAATACACATAGCCGCCCGCATCGGCGCGGTGAAA
>JAHECM010000182.1:6219-10227 GCA_024641725.1 Limnohabitans sp.
CGCTCGAGCTGGTCGGCGATGTAGTTTTCGGAGGGCAGCGTGAGCGCCAGCTCTTTGAAGGCCGCGTCCAGTTCGGGGTTGCGCAAAACGGTGCGCAGCGCCTCGATCAGCTCGGGCGGCAGGGTCTGCGTGGGCGCGGTGCCAGTGCTGTCCTGCAGCGCCGCCTTGGCGCATTGCAGCATCAGGCGCTGACTGGCTTCCCAGCGGTTGAAGGCGTCGCTGTCGTGGGCCAGCAGGCACATCAACTCACGGGTCGAGAGCCCGTCGTTCAACACCACCGGCGCGCTGAAACCGCGCAGCAGAGAAGGCACTGGCGCGCTGTCCAGGTTGACAAAGGTGTAGCTGGCGCTGGCTTCGGTCAGCACCAGGGTGGTCTGCTCGGCGCTGTCGGGGCTGCCGGCCCGTTGCAGTGGCAGGGCGCGGCCATCGCTGGCCAAGAGGCCCATCGTGACGGGGATCACAAAAGGCGCTTTGATCGCTGCGTCAGCCGTGGCTGGGCAGCTTTGGCTGAGTGTCAAGGTGTAGCTGCGCTCGGCCGCGTTGTAGTGGCCTTGGGCTTGCAAGTGGGGTGTGCCCGCTTGGCTGTACCAGTGCTTGAACTGCGGCAGGTTCTGCGCGAGTGATGTGCCAGGGTTGGCGTCGGCAATGGCTTGGGCAAAGTCGTCGCAAGTCACGGCTTGGCCATCGTGGCGATCGAAGTAGAGCTTCATGCCCTTGGCAAAGCCTTCACGGCTGGTCAAGGTTTGCATCATGCGAACGACTTCTGCACCTTTTTCGTAGATGGTGACGGTGTAAAAGTTGTTGATCTCGACGTAGCTGTCAGGCCGCACGGGGTGGGCCATGGGGCCTGCGTCCTCGGCAAACTGCACCGTGCGCAGCACGCGCATGTCTTCGATCCGTTTGACAGCGCGGGCGCTTTGCACACCGGCCATGTCTTGGCTGAACTCTTGGTCGCGGAAGACCGTCAGGCCCTCTTTGAGCGAGAGCTGGAACCAGTCTTGGCAGGTGATGCGGTTGCCGGTCCAGTTGTGGAAGTACTCGTGTCCCACGACGGATTCGATGTTGCCATAGTCCACATCGGTGGCGGTGGCGGGGTTGGCCAACACAAACTTGGTGTTGAAGATGTTCAGACCCTTGTTTTCCATCGCGCCCATGTTGAAGTCGCTGGTGGCGACGATCATGAAGCGTTCCAAGTCCAGCGGCAGGCCAAAGCGGGCTTCGTCCCAGGCCACGCTGGCCATGAGCGAGTTCATGGCGTGTTCGGTTTTGTCCAGGTCGCCGGGGCGCACAAACACCTGCAGCAGGTGGTCGGTGCCGCTGCGGCTGGTGATGCGCTGCTCACGCGCGACCAGCTGACCGGCCACCAAGGCGAACAAGTAGCAGGGCTTTTTGTGCGGATCGACCCACTTGGCAAAGTGGCGTCCATCGTCCAGTTCACCTTGCTCGACCAAGTTGCCGTTGGACAGCAGCACCGGGTATTTGGCCTTGTCAGCACGCAGCGTGACGGTGTAGCTGGCCATCACATCTGGCCGGTCCAAGAAATAGGTGATGCGACGAAAGCCCTCGGCCTCGCATTGGGTGAAGAACGTGCCCTGGCTCACGTACAGACCCATGAGCTGGGTGTTCTTCTCGGGGTTGCAGGTGGTGAAGATTTCCAGATCGAAGGGCGCGGCGCCTTCGGGCAGGTTTTCGAGCACCAGCACGTTGCCATCCATCTTGAAGGAGGTGCCTGCGCCATTGACCAGCACACGGGCCAAGTTCAGGTCTTCGCCGTCCAGACGCAGGGGCTGGGCCGCCACGTCGGGGTTGCGGCGCAGGCGCATCTTGTTGAGCACCCGGGTTTTGCTGGGGTCGAGGTCGAAGGTCAGATCGACCGTGTCGATCCAGTACGCCGGGGCGGCGTAGTCTTCGCGGCGAATGGCCGTGGCTTGTCCTTCACGCATGGTCAAAGGCCTTGTTTGAGTGATGCTTCGATGAATGCATCCAAGTCGCCGTCCAGCACTTTTTGGGTGGCGGAGATTTCGACGTTGGTGCGCAGGTCTTTGATGCGGCTGTTGTCCAGCACGTAGCTGCGGATCTGGTGACCCCAGCCCACATCGGTTTTGGTGTCTTCGAGCTTTTGCTGCTCTTCCATGCGCTTGCGCATTTCAAAGTCGTATAAGCGCGATCTAAGGCGTTGCCAAGCCACGTCGCGGTTGCTGTGCTGGCTGCGGCCGTCTTGGCACTGCACCACGATGCCGGTGGGGATGTGCGTCAAGCGCACCGCCGAATCGGTTTTGTTGATGTGCTGGCCGCCTGCGCCGCTGGCACGGAAGGTGTCGGTTCGCACGTCTGACGGGTTGATGTTGATCTCGATCGAGTCGTCGATTTCGGGATAGACAAACAGCGAAGCGAACGAGGTGTGGCGGCCACCCGACGAGTCAAACGGGCTTTTGCGCACCAAACGGTGCACGCCGGTTTCGGTGCGCAGCAGGCCGAAGGCGTATTCGCCTTCGATCTTGATGGTCGCGCCCTTGATGCCCGCAGTGTCGCCCGGGGTTTCGTCTTCCACGGTCGCTTTGAAGCCCTTGCGCTCGGCGTATTTGAGGTACTGGCGCAGCAGCATGCTGGCCCAGTCGCACGCCTCGGTGCCCCCGGCCCCGGCTTGGATGTCGACAAAGCAGTTGAGCGGATCGGCCTCGTGGCGGAACATGCGGCGGAACTCGAGGTCTTCGACCAGTTGAGCGAGTTTGGCGGCTTCGGCCTCGATGGTGCTCAGCCCATCGTCGTCGCCTTCTTCCTTGCTCATTTCAAAGAGTTCAAGGTTGTCGGCCAGTTCGCTGGTCAGGTTGGTGATGGTCACCACCACGCCGTCGAGCGCTTTTTTCTCTTTGCCCAGTTCTTGGGCTTTTTTGGGGTCGTTCCAGACCGCCGGATCTTCGAGCGATGCGTTGACGGTTCTCAGCCGTTCAGATTTGGCATCGTAGTCAAAGATACCCCCGTAACTCGTGGGTACGAGCGGTCAGGTCTGTGAGGGATGCGCCGATTTGGTTGATGTGTTCTGCGTCCATGGGGTAAGTGTCCGGTTCGGTAAACCGGGCATTTTCTCACGACTTGCCCTGCTTTCCTGTGGGGTGGGCGCTTTGCACAAGGCTTCAGAACTGGCGGCCGTAAGAGAACATCAGGCCCGCTGTGCCCAACATCATCATTTGGACCGAATCGTGTTCGGTGAGTTTGTAGCCCAGCGAGGGGATGATGGCCGGGGAGAAGCCACGGTAGTTGTAGGGCACTTTGTCTTGGTACTTGCCCACGTAGCCATACAAAATCCCGGCCGTCACTTTGACGAATAAATCCGGTTGGCCCAGCAGATGGTTGAACTGTTGTCCCGCATACACATAGGTCGAAGGCTGACCAAATGAGTTGCTGAAGAAGCTGACACCACACAGCCGGCTACCGGGCAATTGCTCGTCCACCGCGACCAGAACGACGGGCTTGTGATCGGCGCTGTAGCCATAGTGGTGGGTGTAAGGCGAGAAGGTGAATTCCCCCCGGTGCGTGGGTTCTGGCGCGCCTTGCACCGATAAGAAATCAGGGCAATAGCGCTTGCTGCTTTGGGCGTGCGCAGAAACAGCGCTGGCGGCCAGGGCAAGGCAGAGCATGGTGAATTTTAAAAAGCGCATAAAGAGCCTTGGTTCACAAAAGGAATGATTTTAGAGGCCGCTGGCGTGTGGGTTCAGGCCACAAAATCCTCGATCAGCCGGGCCAGCGCTTGCGGCTGGTCGTGGTGCAGCATGTGGCCGGCGTCTTGCACCAGGGCCAGCTGTACTTGGGGCACAGACTTCAGTCGCTCGTGGTAATCGGCCAGGGTGTAGGCCCCTTTCCACCATTGGCCCAGCGAGTCGTCGGATGCTTCCACGGCCAGCAGCGGGGCGCTGATGCGTTGGTACATTTCCAGCGCTTCTTCGACCCGGTAAAGGTAGGGGTTGACCACTTTGTGCGCCGCGTCGCCCAAGATGCGCCACTGGCCGT
>JAHECM010000006.1:0-2154 GCA_024641725.1 Limnohabitans sp.
CCAGCCCACTATCCCGCATCAAGCGCCTGAATGTGCCCACAAGGCTGTGCGGCTGATGCCCATCACCAAACCTGAACAGCAGGTGCGGCACTCGTGATTCAAGTGTCGTTTCAAACGACAGTGCAGCGATGTCATTCTGCCGTGCGTGTAGCCGCTGTAAAACCTCAACCGCTCGGTGCTTGGCAATGAGCCAACGCCCACCTGTTTTTCCATCGACCCAAATGCGCAGGTAGCGAACGCCCTTGTCCGTGTGCCAATGAATGTCACGCCAGCGGATTCCCATTGCCTCAGTGCCGTGCCGCATCCCTGTATACAAGAGCATTTCCACATAGTCTCGGGTCAGGGGGCGAATTTCCCGCTCAACTGACAGCCTGCCCTGCTGACTCCACTTGGGCATAAACGCCAGCAACTGTTCAATCTCTTGTTCGCTGAATGCGGGACGCGTCTTGCTCTTTTCACCCTTGCTGGACAAGCGCGGCACTGGCACCCGTTCGCTGATAAAGCCACGCTCAACGGCCGTGCTAATCACCCGATTCCAAGCTGACGCAAAGTTGTTGAGTGTGCTGGTCTTGGGTGCCCTTGCCAGCCGCCTGTCACGCCACATCTCAAACTCACGAATGTCAGTGAATGTCAGCTCCTCCAGTCTTCGCTCTCCAAAGTAGGGCACGAAATACCGCTCGATGATGCTGGCGTAGTCATTCAAACTGGACTTGGTCTTTTTGAGGTCAATTAGATGCCGCAGCTCCTTCAGGCAAATGCCCGCAATGTGTGCAAACGAGTGTGCTTGGTGTGCTAAGCCAAGCCGCTGCCTGTATCTGGATTCGTCATACAGGTCACAAGCCGCCGCAATGGCGTGTTCCAACGATGCTTTACCTGTTGACTGGCGATGCCAAGTGCCATCCGCAAGTCGGTAGCGGCATTGGTAGAGTAGGCTGCGGCTGCGTCGATAGACCACTAAATCACCATCTCGCAGGCGAATGGTCTGCGGCTGAGCAGCGGCGAGGCTTGCGAGCAGCCTGTGGCCAATCCTGTCCTGTGTGGGTGACTTGCTCATCAGGCCGAGTCCAAACAGCGAAAGGAAAGTGGCTGTTGCGTATGAGCATCGTGCTTCACGCTGTCGCCCAATGAGAAAAACCGTTGCCCCTTTCGGAGACAACGGTTTTTGTTTGGTGGCCTGGGACGGAATCGAACCATCGACACGCGGATTTTCAATCCGCTGCTCTACCAACTGAGCTACCGGGCCTAAGCGATGAATTATAGCAGCGTTTGGTGGCTATTTTTAAATTTCAGCCCAAGCGTTTGCTGCGTGACAGGTCCACGCCCAGCTGCTTGAGCTTGCGGTAAAGGTGTGTCCGCTCGAGGCCAGTTTTTTCTGCCACCTTGGTCATGGAGCCGCCTTCTTGTCCAAGGTGGAATTCGAAATAGGCTTTTTCAAAGGCATCGCGCGCCTCACGCAAGGGTCGGTCCAAGTCAAAGCTTTGCGCCACCACTGCCGCCGAACTGGTCAGATCCCCGATCTGCGCCACGGGCGCGGCTTGGGCCGGCAGGGCATTTTGGCTGGCGACGGCGACCTTGAGCGACTCTCGCGCCAAGCCCTGCTCTACGGCCTTGAGGAGCTTTTGCAGCGTGATCGGTTTTTCAAGAAATGCCTGTGCGCCGATGCGCACGGCTTCGACGGCGGTGTCGATGGTGGCGTGTCCACTCATCATGATGACGGGCATGTTCAGCAGTCCGGTCGAGGCCCACTCCTTGAGTAAGCTCACGCCATCGGTGTCGGGCATCCAGATGTCAAGCAGCACCAGGTCCGGGCGCATGCGTTGGCGGGCTTCGCGGGCTTGCGCTGCGTTTTCGGCGAGCTCGACTTGGTGCCCCTCGTCAAAGAGGATTTCGGAGAGCAAGTCCCGAATGCCCAATTCGTCATCGACCACCAAAATATTCGCCATATTGCCTGTCTTTTTGAATGTCTCGCCACGGGGCCAAACCACGCCCCAGGTTCTTCTATACCGTGAATGATAGCGACACTTGCGCGCCCAAAATTTCACCCTCTTGCTGCACATTGGACAGCTCGACGCGGGCACCGTGTTCGTCGGCGATTTTTTTCACCACGGCCAGCCCCAAGCCTGTGCCTTTTGTTTTGGTCGTGACGTAGGGCTC
>JAHECM010000006.1:2254-4084 GCA_024641725.1 Limnohabitans sp.
GACAAGCCCTGCCCGACAGCGTGAATTTCGAACGATTTTTGCCAATGGTCGAGTTCATGCGCACCGGGGGCCGCACCCAGGTGCGTGAATTGCTCCAGCACCCCTTGCGCGAAGGGTTGCAGACCCGGCAGTTTGAGCAAGGGTTGGTGCTCATACACCGCGACCGGCACACGCAAGACGCGGGTGGCACCAGGGTTGGCCGATTGGATGGTGCCCTCGGCATCCAACACGATCACCCCGGCGGTGAGGTTGTCCAAGATGGTTTGCAGGTTGCCTCGTGCCGCATCGAGTTGCTTGAGGCTTCGGTCCACGGTTGTTCGGGCATCTGACAGTTGCTGGGTCATGTCGGCAAACGAGCGGGTCAATCCGCCGAGCTCATCCTTGCCTTGCAGGGCCAGCTTGGGGCTCAAGTCCCCTGCGGCCACCTGGCGCATGCCGTGTGCCAACAACAACAAGGGGCGGGCCAATTGGTTGCCCAGCAGCACCGCCAGCAAAATGGCCGCCAGCACAGCCATGAAAAGGCTCAGTGTCAAGGTGCCGATGTACATGCGCCGCAAGCCCTCTCGGGCCAGCGCACGCTCTTGGTACTCTTGGTTGGCGGTTTGCACTTCGAGCGCGTTGGTCACCAGAGAGGGCGATAAGTCTTGGGTCACTTGCAGCAGCCGCGGCTCGTCGCCCAAGGACAGGCTGAGCTGGGGCACATTGACCAGCACTTTGATGCGTGCCTTGTCGCCGCCCAGATTGCTGTCATCCAAGCCTTCCACCCAGTCCACGCTGCCTTTGAGCCGCGCGTCGCGCAGTTGTGCGGCGGCGGGGCGCTCGGGGCGCAACTGAAACCGCGAAGTGCCCGCGCTGGCCACCATGCGGCCATTGCCCGCCCAAAGCACCACATCGGTGGCCCCCAATTGCTCACGCAAACGGTCCAGCATGATGCCCGCACTGGCGTCCGACACGTCGGTCAAGGCGGTGCTGGCCACCCGGGCTTTTTGGTTGAGGTCATGGCTCATGGTGTCCAAGGTGGCACGCCCCAGGCTCAATCCCGCGGCCAGCGCGCCCTCCACCTTAACGTCAAACCAACTCTCAATGGATCTGGAAACAAATTGGTAGGACACCACATAAATCAGCACCCCGGGCACCACACCGACCAAGGCAAAAATGGCCGCCAACTTGATCAGCAAGCGTGCGCCGAATTGGCCTTTGCGCAGTCTGCTGAACAAGCGCACCATGCCCCAAACGATGGCGATCAACAGCCCCGCCGCCACCACCGCATTGACGATCAGCAGCCACTCGTAGTTTTGGTTGTAGCGTTCGCGGTTGGTCGTGGCCTGGGTCAGCAAGATCAGCAAGCCGAAACCAATGGCCAACAACATGCCCACGCCACCGAGCACCAACCAGCGGCTGGCTCTGGAGATCAGGGGGGGCAATGGGCGGTGGCGCTCGGGCAGCAAACGGGCCATGTCAGCGCCCCGGCTCAGCTTGAATCCGCAGTTGACGGCTCAGCCCCAAGCTCCAGTCAGCTTGGCTGCCTGCCGCGATCTGAAACGGTCTGGGCAACTGCGCCACGTCGAGTCGAAACCGGTAGTTCAAGTTGTGCCGGGCATCGGGCTCCAGCTCTGACAGGTCGGCCAACTTCCAGCCCGATTGACGGCGAACCGTGCCCAGTGCGTCTTGCAGCGTTTCAAAGCTTTGCGAAATGCTGCTGCCCAGCCCCGCAGAGGTCAGCGGTTCATCGGACACATTCAAACGCCAACGCCGGGTCAGCGGCTGGTAAACAAGCCGGTAGTAGCGCGTCACGCTCGCGAGTTTGCGGTCGTACCAGTACCAGCGGTC
>JAHECM010000006.1:4184-6990 GCA_024641725.1 Limnohabitans sp.
CCGCAGAGGTCAGCGGTTCATCGGACACATTCAAACGCCAACGCCGGGTCAGCGGCTGGTAAACAAGCCGGTAGTAGCGCGTCACGCTCGCGAGTTTGCGGTCGTACCAGTACCAGCGGTCACGCAGCACTTCAGCCTCGGCCACAAAGTAAATGGGCACGCCTTTGATGAGGGCCTCCTCCACGGGGTGACCCAGCTCCAGGTTCAGGGTGGCGTGCAGCACCAGTGCGCCATCGCTGCGCTCAGTGCGCATATCGGCCAGCTCCACTGTTGAAGCCATCGCGGACGCAGCCAAGCACAGCAGCGCAGCCAAGCGCCAAAGCCCGTGCTCAAGCCGACGTTGGCTGTTTTTCCAGTAATGCGTAATAAAAACCATCGTACTCACCCAATGGATTGTCTCCGACTGGCAAGCCCACAGGCAGGCAGCCCGGGATCAAATGCCTCGGAGAGGGGCAGAAACGGGCGTCAGTGTTGCTTTGAAGAAACGAATCAACGACCGCATCGCCCTCGGCTTTGAAGATAGAGCACGTGCAATACAACAGTCGCCCCCCGTCTTTGAGCAAAGGCCAAAGCACCTTGAGCAACTGCGCCTGGGTGCGCGCAAGCTGAGCGCTGTCTTCTGGGCGTCGCAGCCAACGGACATCGGGGTGCCGCCGCACGATGCCCGAGGCGGTGCAGGGTGCGTCCAGCAAGATGGCGTCAAACAACTGCCCATCCCACCACTGCGTGGGCTGCGCAGCGTCAGCCGCCCGCACCACGGCTCGCGCCTGCGCACGCACTTGCAAACGGTCCAGGTTTTGGTGGATACGCTCGCAGCGCTGGGCATCCACGTCCAGCGCCAACACCTGCGCCTGGGGGCAAAGTTCAAGCAAATGCCCCGTCTTGCCACCGGGCGCTGCGCAGGCGTCCAGCACCCGCCAAGGACGGTCAAGGTCCAGCCCCTGCATGAGCAGGGGGGCGGCCACTTGCGCTGCCGCATCTTGTACCGACACATGGCCTTGCTCGAAACCCGGGAGCTGCGCCACGGGCAAGGCTTTGCCCAGTTGCAAACCACTGCGCCCCACGGGGGTGGCCACCACGCCCTGCGCCTGCAAGGCCGCCTGCACCGCCGCCACGGTGGTGCAGGCCGGGTTGACCCGAACCGTCATGGGCGCGGGGTGCTGCGATTGCATGAGCAAGTCCATCCAGTGCTCGGGGTGATCGGCTTGCAACCGTGCCACCCACCAATCGGGGTGGTTCCAGCGGGCCGTGACGTCTTCTTGTGTGGCGGCCACCAGCGCGTCGCGTTCACGCAGGAATCGCCGCAGGCAGGCATTGATGAACGGGGCTTGACCTTGGGTTTGACGCTGGCGGCGTGCGGCTTCCACCGCCTGGTTCACCAGCGTGTGCACGGGGTAAGGGGCTTGTGCTTCGTCCCAGCCCAAGGCCAATGCCGTGCACAGCAACGCGTCTGCCGCAGCGGGTGGGGCTTTTTTGGCCAATTGCGTGCGCAAGGCGGTGGCCCGACCGAGCTGCCGCAGGGCCTGGAAACTCAAAGCCTGCACACCGGGGCGTAAATCGGTCGACACGGACTCCAGCTGCGCCGTCAAAGAGCGCCCTGCCCGAACGGCCTGAACAGCCTGCGCGCACGCTTGCAACAAGCGCCACAACGGCGGTGCATGGTGAACGTCAACGCTCATGCGACCTCCAACACCGTGCGTTCGGCAAATCGCAGCAGCACGGCGGGCCGCAGGTGCAAACGCCGAGCCAGCCAACTGGCCGGGCTTTGCCCGATGGCTTCGTTGTACGCCGCGCAGGCTTGGCGGTAAGGTGCCAAGGCCAGCGGCAGGTTTTGGACAATTTTGTTTTGCGCCGACTGCAGATGCGGCCTGACGGTATCCGGGGCGGTGAGCATGACGCGGTCAATGCAGGCCATCAAGGCCTCGTGCTGCTGCACCACTTTTTGCATGGCCAAGCCGTCGAGCGTTTGTTGACGCGCGTCGGACAGGGCTTCGATCAATCCGTCGCTGGCGTCTTGCAGTGACTGCAAGTCTTCGGCCTCTGAGGCCCACGCCAAAATTTGGCGGGCGGAGATGGCCCCTTGAAACCGCATGAGCCACTTGAGCCACAGCACGTCCACCGTGCCCCATTGGCGAACCACATCACCTCGCAGGCGCACCATGCGGTTGTGTGCCCCAACCATCCAAAACAGGACGAGGGCCAGCACCAGACTGACGATCAACCAAGACATGCTCGATCCTTTGAAATGGATTTTTGGAGGGTTTGACAACAAAACAGCCCCTGAACCGATGACGGCGCAGGGGCTGACGGGGATCACCGATTACGCGGCGACCCGTTCACTCAGGCGGTTTCGCCTGCGTCCGTGACGGCATCAGCGGATGTGTCACCCGCCAAGTCGGCCGCTTCGGCATCGGCAATGGCACGGCGCTCGGCGTCGTCCATTTCGTCCTTGGCCTTGCGTGCTTGGTGGTAAGCCAGACCCGAACCCGCCGGGATCAGGCGACCCACAATGACGTTTTCTTTCAAGCCACGCAACTCGTCGCGCTTGCCCATGATGGCCGCTTCGGTCAAGACACGGGTCGTTTCCTGGAAGGAAGCGGCCGAGATGAACGAGTCGGTCGACAAAGACGCCTTGGTGATGCCCAGCAGCAAGTTGCTGTAGGTCGCAGGCAGCTTGCCATCACTTTGCAGTGCGTCGTTGGTGTTGAGCATTTCGGAGCGCTCGACCTGTTCACCGGCAATGTAGTTCGAGTCACCGGAGTTCTCGACCACCACACGGCGCAGCATCTGACGAACAATCACTTCG
>JAHECM010000006.1:7090-10018 GCA_024641725.1 Limnohabitans sp.
TTGCAGTGCGTCGTTGGTGTTGAGCATTTCGGAGCGCTCGACCTGTTCACCGGCAATGTAGTTCGAGTCACCGGAGTTCTCGACCACCACACGGCGCAGCATCTGACGAACAATCACTTCGATGTGTTTGTCGTTGATCTTCACGCCCTGCAAGCGGTACACGTCCTGCACTTCGTCGACGATGTAACGGGCCAGCTCTTCGATGCCCAAGAGGCGCAAGATGTCTTGCGGATCGGCCGGGCCGTCCACCACGCTCTCGCCCTTGTTGACCACTTGGCCTTCGTGCACCAGGATGTTCTTCTCTTTGGGGATCAGTTCATCCCAGACCTTGCCTTCAGGGTCGGTGATTTGCAAACGGACTTTGCCTTTGGTCTCTTTACCGAAGGACACGGTACCGGTGATCTCGGCCAACATGCCCTTGTCTTTGGGCGAGCGGGCTTCAAACAGTTCGGCCACACGGGGCAAGCCGCCGGTGATGTCGCGGGTCTTTTGACCTTCGACCGGGATACGGGCCAGCACTTCGCCGGGGCCCACGTCCATGCCGTCGCGCACTTGGATCAGCGAGCCGATTTGGAAGCCGATCGTCACCGAATGGTCGGTGCCAGGAATCTTGACTTCTTTGCCTTGGGCATCGATCAGCTTGACCTGTGGACGCACCACTTTGGCCGCGCCGCGACGCTTGGGATCGATCACCACCAGCGTGGACAGACCGGTCACTTCGTCGAGCTGCTTGGCCACTGTCAGGCCTTCTTCGACGTTCTCGAACTTCACCTGACCGGCGAATTCCGTGATGATCGGTCGGGTCAATGGGTCCCAGTTGGCCAAGATCGTGCCAGCCTTGATGGTCTGGTCGGCCTTGATCGACAGGATCGCACCGTAAGGCACTTTGTGACGCTCACGCTCACGACCGTGTTCGTCGTGGATGACGATCTCACCGGAGCGAGAAATCACCACCAACTCGCCTTTGGAGTTGGTCACATAACGCATCGTGGCGTTGAAGCCGATGATGCCGTTGGACTTGGCTTCGACGCTGGAGGCCACAGCCGCACGCGACGCCGCACCACCGATGTGGAAGGTGCGCATGGTCAGCTGGGTACCGGGCTCGCCGATGGACTGGGCAGCGATCACGCCAACGGCTTCACCGTTGTTGACCAAGCCACCACGGCCCAAATCGCGGCCGTAGCAACGAGCGCACAGACCAAAGCGGGTTTCGCAGGTCAATGCGGTGCGGACCTTGACTTCGTCGACGCCAGCGGCTTCGAGTTCATCGATCAGGTCTTCTTCGAGCATGGTGCCAGCAGCGGCCAAAACCGAGCGGTTCTCTGGGTGCAACACGTCTTCGGCAGCTGTGCGGCCGAGGATACGGTCGCGCAGCGATTCGATGACTTCACCGCCTTCAACGATGGCGCGCATCAGCGAACCATTGCCAGTGCCGCAGTCGAGCTCGGTGACCACCAAGTCTTGTGTCACGTCCACCAGACGGCGGGTCAGGTAACCCGAGTTGGCGGTTTTCAAAGCCGTGTCGGCCAGACCTTTACGCGCACCGTGTGTCGAGATGAAGTACTGCAACACGTTCAGGCCTTCACGGAAGTTCGCCGTGATGGGGGTCTCGATGATGGAGCCGTCAGGCTTGGCCATCAGGCCACGCATACCGGCCAGCTGGCGGATCTGAGCGGCAGAACCGCGCGCACCGGAGTCGGCCATCATGTAGATGGAGTTGAAGGACTCTTGGTCCACTTCCTTGCCGTGACGGTCGATGGTCTTCTCTTTGCGCAGTTGATCCATCATCACCTTGGACACGGCGTCGCCGGCCTTACCCCAGATGTCAACAACCTTGTTGTAGCGCTCGCCTGCGGTCACCAAACCAGAGACGTATTGCTGCTCAATGTCTTTGACTTCTTTTTCGGCGGCCTCAATGATGGCGGGCTTCTCAGGCGGCACCAGCATGTCGTCGATGCCGATCGAGATGCCGGCGCGTGTGGCCAGGCGGAAACCGTTTTGCAGCAGCTTGTCGGCAAACACCACCGTCTCTTTCAAACCGCACTTGCGGAAGGACGTGTTGATCAGCTTGGAGATTTCCTTCTTCTTCAGCGCCTTGTTCAGGTTGCTGAAGGGCAGGCCCTTGGGCAGGATCTCGGACAGCAAGGCACGGCCCACGGTGGTTTCCACCATCGAGGTCGAGGGTGCGAATTCACCGGTTTCCTTGTTCTTGGTCCACTCGATCAAACGCACGTTGATTTTCGCGGTCAAGTCGGCGGCACCAGCGTCCAAGGCGCGCTGCACTTCGCCAATGTTGGCGAAGATCAGGCCTTCGCCTTTGGCGTTGATGCGTTCGCGGGTCGCGTAGTACAGACCCAGCACCACGTCTTGCGAGGGCACGATGGACGGCTCACCCGAAGCGGGGAACAAGATGTTGTTCGAAGCCAGCATCAAAGTGCGGGCTTCCATCTGGGCTTCCACCGACAGCGGCACGTGAACGGCCATCTGGTCACCGTCGAAGTCGGCGTTGAAGGCCGCGCAAACGAGGGGGTGCAACTGAATGGCTTTGCCTTCAATCAGCAAAGGCTCAAACGCCTGAATGCCCAAACGGTGCAGCGTAGGCGCACGGTTGAGCATCACAGGGTGCTCTTTGATGACCTCTTCCAAGATGTCCCAGACCACCGGCGTACCGGCTTCGACTTCTTTCTTGGCGGCCTTGATGGTGGTCGCGATGC
Source organism: Limnohabitans sp. (assembly GCA_024641725.1). GTDB lineage: Bacteria > Pseudomonadota > Gammaproteobacteria > Burkholderiales > Burkholderiaceae_C > Limnohabitans_A. Next base: position 9,805 of record JAHECM010000006.1, read on the forward strand.
CCATGGCTTCGAGGCGCGCAAAGATGAAGGGCTTGAACAGCTCGATGGCCATCAACTTGGGCAAGCCGCACTGGTGCAGCTTGAGGGTTGGGCCCACGGTGATCACGGAACGACCGGAGTAGTCCACGCGCTTGCCCAGCAAGTTTTGACGGAAACGACCGCTCTTGCCTTTGATCATGTCGGCCAAAGACTTCAGGGCACGCTTGTTGGCGCC
>JAHECM010000009.1 GCA_024641725.1 Limnohabitans sp.
AGGCAGCCCACAAATCGCCCGACAGCGCCGGCAATAAGACGGCCACCGTTTGCAAGCCAAAGGCCAGCAGCAAGGCCCGGTTGTCGCCCAAGCGGCGCGCCACCCGGTCCCACAAAAACACGGCAGGGATGGCCGCCAGCCCCACCAACGCCCAAGCCAAAGCGCCCTGCCCGGCCAAAGCTGGCTGGCGCTCCACAATCGCCACCGTAAAGGTGGCACTGATGACAAAGCCCCAGCCCGCCGCAAAGTAGCTCGTGACCAAGGTCAGCATCCAGCGGCGCGACACGTGCGCAGCCGAGCCGCCCGCCACAGCCGCGGCCGCAGCGCTTGGCACCGGCGGACGCCAGCGCCATGCGGGCAGCAAAAACACCAGCCCAATCACTGAAAACGCCAACCATTGGTCCGCCCAGTTGGACCACCATTGCGCCAAGGCCCAAGCCCCGAGCGCCGACACCACAATGCCCAGCCCAATCCCCATGAAATGCACGCCCAACTCGGGCCTGCGCCCCTGCCGCATGAGCCAGCCCAGCACCAAGCCCGCGCCCAGCAGCATGCCCGTGGCCCCGCACAAGCCGCCCACATAACGCGACAAGACCCACACAGCCATCGAGTCCGATGCGCCCATGGCGGCGGTGACCCACAAGGCCATCCACAAACCCATGCTGTAAAAGCGGTGACGCCAGCGCACATCGTCCATCCAAGCGGCCACCAGCGCGCCACTGATGTAACCCGCGTAATTGACCGCCGCCAAGGCCCCCGCAGCCGCGTCGCTCAAGCCCGCTTGGGCTTGCATGGCGGGTAGCAAAGGCGTGTAGGCAAAACGCGCCAAGCCGATGGTCAGCACCAAGCCGCAAATGCCGCCTGCGCTGACCTGCCAGGGCTTAAGTGAAGGACTGGGTGATTGGCTCATGGCGGCAAGTATCGCCTGCCCCAGCGCCAAGCCTCATCCCGGCAGCACCGCGCCTTGGCTGGGCTGTCGCGTGCCCGACAGCCCAGCAGGGCTGACAGGCTCAACAAAGGGTTTTCACCCTCGCCCGATGGCGGTGCGCTGCCTAAAGTGCAGGCACAAGGAGACCCGCATGACCCATTCAAGCAACCGCCCCCCTTTTTCACCCACCCGCAGCCTGAGCCGCCGCGGCTGTTTGGCCCTGTGTTTGCTGGGCGCAGCGATCGGCGCACCGACCAGCTGGGCGCAAACCTTCCCCAACAAGCCGCTGCGCTTGGTGGTGGGCTTTCCCGCGGGAGGCGCGCCCGACATCTTGGCAAGAATCTTCAGCGAAAAGGCGCAGCTGGGCTTTCCAGTCGTGGTGGACAACAAACCCGGTGCAGGCGGCAACATTGGCGCAGACATCGTGGCCAAGTCCCCCGGCGATGGCCACACCTTGGTGCTGGGCACCGTGGGCTCACACTCGATCAACGGTGCGCTCTACGAAAAAATGCCCTACGACATGGTGAAGAACTTCACCCCCGTGTCGCTGATCGCGTCCACCCCCAACCTGCTGGTGGTCAACAACGACTTGCCGGTCAAAAGCGTGCCCGAGCTGGTGGCGTACATGAAGGCCAACCCCAACAAGCTCTCGTTTGGCTCCCCGGGCATTGGCACCTCGGTGCACGTCTCGGGCGAACTGTTCAAGTCCCTGACCGGCACCAGCATGACGCATGTGCCCTACAAAGGCCGCCAATACGCCATTCCTGACCTGATCGGGGGCAGCATCCAGCTCATGTTTGACAACATGCCCTCGGCCCTGCCGATGGCCAAAGAGGGCAAGATCCGGGCGCTGGCCCAGACCACCGCCAAACGCTCAGCCGCCGCGCCCGACGTACCCACCGTGGCGGAGTTCATTCCCGGCTTTGAAGCCACCAGCTGGTTTGCCATGTTTGCCCCGGCCAATGTGCCAAAACCCTTACTGGACAAGCTCAACGCCGAGGTGCTTCGCGTGTTCAAGCTGCCCGACGTGCAAGACAAGCTCAAAACCCTTGGCCTGGAGCCGGTGCTGTCCAGCCCCGAAGAGTTGGCGCGCTACCAGGCCATTGAGATCGACAAGTGGGCCAAGGTCGTCAAAGAGTCCGGGGCCAAAGCGCAATGAACCCAGGCCTGTGCCTCGGTGCCCGTGGGGCACCGCGCATCAGCGCCGACCACTGCCTGGCTTGACACAGTCGGCGTCCACCCAGGCCTGAGCCGTCTGGCGGTTGAGCTTGAAGCCCGCGTCCACCTTGACCTCAGCCATTGGCTCCCCCGCCTCGTCGCTGGCGCTGAGCAGCGCATAGGGGTTGTCCTCGTCGGGCACGATGTCTAGGCGCACGGTCACGCGGCCCTTGGGGCTGTTGACCGTGACCGACTGGTGCAACTGTGCGTGCAACTGCTGCTCGCTGCGGCGCACAAACTCGCTGGCGGTTTTGACCAGCGTGATGAAGGCGTTGCCGTCCAGCGGCTTCGGGTTCTTCTTGTCGCGGCCCATGGTCCAGGGGCCCACCAAGGCAGGCTCTGACTCCCCCGCCTTGAACATGGCCACCGCCCAACCGTCGTCGTCCTCGTTTTTGATGACCCGGGCTGTCCAAAGTTCGTCTTGCCAAAGGCGGTGCTCTTGCAGCAGGGGGGTGTCTTGGGTGTCGTCGTTCATCTTGATGGGGGCATGGAATTTGGCCCCGATCATGCCTCATGGCCGCAGGTGCAGGGCCAACAACAGGACCTGGCGGGCACCTTGCTCGCGCAAAAGCGCTGCGGCCACCGTGGCCGTCCAGCGGGTTCGCACATCGGTGGCCACCAGCAGCACTGGCCCGGCGGGCAAGGCCGCGTCATCTGCCCAGCGGATGGCGGAGTCAAGATGCGCCACCACCGGCGTGGAGGCGGCATCGTCTGGTGCGGGGCCGCCCGTCCAGCGGAAGCCATCGAGCAGCATCAACCGCCCCTTTTGGGCGATGTGCTCGGCCAGCCGCTGGTTGGCGGCCATGTCGGGCGCAGGCAGCGGCACCACACACACGGGCCGGGCGGGCCAGCTCTTGGCCCAGCGGCCCAGCGTGGCCACTGCGCCCGCCAGCAAATCGGCTGGCATGACAGCAGACCTGTCGGCAAACACAGCGCAAGGTGTTGCGGTGCGCAGCACCTGCAGCTCTGCAGCCCAAGCCGGGTCGTCGGCAAAGGCCACGGCGCGGCCCGCGTCAAAGCCCTGAATGCTGCCCTTGCGCCGCACCCCAGCGGGCCAGCGTTTGCGCGGCTCAATGGGCACGTCCACACCGCGCAAAAAGTCGCGGGCCGCCTGCAACTTGGCGGGCGAGGGGTTGCGCCCCGGCGGCGGCAGCTGCCCGGTGCAGACCGAGCAGCGCCCACACGGCGCGGGCGAAGGGTCGTCCAAAGCGGTCTGCAAATACGCCATCAGGCAACCCGCGCCTTGGGCGTACTGGCGCATGATGCCCGCCTCTTGCTGGCGCACCTGGGCCAGTGCCGTCCACTTGGCGCTGTCGTGCACATAGGGCACGCCCGTGGCCTGCCAAGCCGCGCCGTCTTTGGCCACCACGCCCTCCACCGCCAAGATTTTGAGCAATGCCTCCAGCCGCCCCCGGCGCACGCCCGTGTCGGCCTCGATCTCGATCAGGCTGCGCGCATCGCCCCCTAAACTGCGCAGTACCTTGTCCGCCGTCTGCGGGTCGGGAATCGACGCGGTGGCAAAGTAATCCCAAATGCGCTCGTCTGCGTCGGACGGCAGCAACACGCCCTCGGCATGCGCCACAGCGCGCCCTGCCCGGCCCACCTGCTGGTAGTAGGCCACTGGCGTGGACGGCGAGCCCACATGCACACAAAAGCCCAAGTCCGGTTTGTCGTAGCCCATGCCCAACGCGGACGTGGCCACCACCGCCTTGACCCGGTTGTGGCGCAAACGGTCTTCCACCTGTAAGCGCGTGTCGGCGTCGATCTGCCCGGTGTAGGCGTCCACCGCATGGCCACAGCTGCGCAAAAACGCGCTCAGCCGCTCGGCCTCGGCCACCGTCAGCACGTACACGATGCCTGAGCCCGGCAAAGTCTCCAGCGCATCGGCAATCCAGGCATAGCGCTGCAAGGGTGACAAACCCGGCACCACCGACAGCGTGAGTGAGGTGCGCGCCAGCGTGCCGCGAAACGTGACGGTTTCTGAGCCCAATTGCTTGCCAATGTCCAAGGTCACCCGCTCATTGGCCGTGGCCGTGGTGGCCAGCACACTGGCCGTGGGCGTGGACAAGAGCGCCCGCGCCAGCCGCTGGTAGTCGGGCCTGAAATCAAAACCCCAGTCGCTGATGCAATGCGCCTCGTCGATCACGATCAGCCCCACCCGGGCAAGCAAAGCGCCCAGCCGCGCCGCAAAACGCGGGTTGCCCAGGCGCTCGGGCGAGACCAAGAGCACGTCGATGGCGTCATCGTCCAGCCGCTGGAACACCTCGTCCCAGTCGTCCACGTTGGTGGAGTTGACCGTGGCCGCCTTCAGGCCCGCCCGCTCGGCGGCGCTCACCTGGTCACGCATCAGCGCCAGCAAGGGCGACACCACCAAGGTGGGCCCTGCGCCGGTGCTGCGAATGGCATGCGTGGCCGCCCAGTACACGGCCGACTTGCCCCAACCCGTGGCCTGCACCACCAACACCCGCGAGGCAGGTTGCAGCACGGCATGCACCGCGTCCACCTGGTCGGCACGCGGCACCGCGCCCGGACCGGCCAAACGGGCCAAGATGGTGTGCATGTGGTGTTCGGCAGTTTCACGCGGGAAAAGGGCCTTGGCGTGGGTCTGCATGGTTTTCTCCCTGAGGTCTTGTTTGTAGGCATTTTGAGGCCATCCATTACGGCAAAGTCAACGACAATCACATTCTTTGATTTTTAGGCTGCAGCGGCTTTTTTATGGCGATTCAATGGTTCCCCGGACACATGCACCTCACGCGCAAGGCGATCGGGGAGCGCATCAAAGAGATTGACGTCGTCATCGAAATGCTGGACGCCCGCCTGCCCGGCTCGAGCGCCAACCCCATGCTGGCCGAGCTGATCAAGGGCAAACCGGCCCTCAAAATCTTGAGCAAGCAAGACTTGGCCGACCCCGCCCGCACCGCCCTGTGGCTGGCCCACTACAACGCCATGCCCGGCGTGCTCGCCATTGGGCTGGACACCAGCATGAGCTCGCCCGCCAAAGCGCTGATCGACGCTTGCCGCCAGCTCGCCCCCAACCGAGGCGGCATGGTCAAGCCCCTGCGGGTGCTGATCTGCGGCATCCCCAACGTGGGCAAGTCCACCCTGATCAACACCCTCAAGGGCAAACGCGCGGCCAAAACCGGCGACGAAGCGGGCGTGACCAAGCAAGAGCTGCGCATCGCGCTGGCCGACGACTTTTACCTGTACGACACCCCCGGCGTGCTGTGGCCGCGCATCATCGTGGAGCAAAGCGGCTTTAACCTGGCCGCCAGCGGCGCCATTGGCGTGAACGCCTTTGACGAAGAGGTGGTGGCGCTGGAGCTGCTGAACTACCTGATTCCGCACTACCCGCAGGCGCTGGCCGACCGCTACAAGCTCCAAGACGTGCCCAGCCACACCGACGAAACCCTGCTCGAAGCCATTGGCCGCGTGCGCGGCGCGGTGCAAAGCGGGGGCCGCGTCAACACCACCAAAACCGCCCACTTGCTCATCCACGACTTCCGAAGTGCGGCGCTGGGCCGACTCACGCTCGAAACCCCTGAGCAATTCGCCCAATGGCTGGCCGAAGGCAAGCAAGCCGACGCTGAGCGGGCCGTGCGCAAAGCGGCGACAGACAAGGCCAAAAAATCGACCCGCAAGCGGGCAGCTTGATCGGCTGGTGCCAACCCTACCAGCCCACGCGACTGCACCCCAGGCGACAGCCCATCTGAAGTTTGCGCCCTACCATTTGAGTGGGCAGATCCCCTGCCCAGGAGATGCTGGATGAAAACTTCGATCAAATTTTGGCTCGCGAGTGTGTCTTTGGCCATGGGGTCAGCGCACGCCGCTTACCCCGACAAGCCCATCAAAATTGTGGTCGCCTTCCCCCCGGGCAGTTCGACCGACATCGTGGCCCGCGCCCTGAGCCAGCCTTTGGCAGAAGCATTGGGCCAAGCCGTGGTGATCGAGAACAAACCGGGCGCAGGCGGCAACATCGGCACCGCGGGGGTGGCCCGTTCTGGCCCCGACGGTTACACCTTGCTCATGCACAGCGTGGCGTATTCGGTCAACCCCTCGCTCTACAGCAAGGCGGGCTACGAGGTGGGCAAAGAGCTGACCGGCGTGGCCATGGCCGCCGTCTCCCCCAACATCATTTATGTGCACCCCTCGGTCAAAGCCAGCACGCTCAAAGAGCTGCTGGCGCTGGCCCCGACCGAAAAACTCAGCTACGCCTCCTCGGGCAATGGCACCACCACCCACTTGGGTGCTGAATTGCTGTTTCGCAGCTTGGCCAAAGTGGACATCTTGCACGCCCCCTACTCCCCAGCTGCGGCGGCCAATGCGGTGGTCAGCGGCCAAGTGCCCGTGGGCTCGACCTCCATTCCACCCGTGGTGCAGCTGGCCAAGGCCGGCAAGGTGCGCCCGCTGGCCGTGACCAGCAGCAAGCGCAGCGGTGCACTGCCCGATGTGCCCACCGTGGCCGAGTTGGGTTACCCCGGCTTTGAAGCCAACACCTGGTTTGCCATGCTGGCCCCTGCAGGCACGCCACGCGAGGTGCTCGACCGCCTCAACACCGAGGTCAACAAGATCCTGCAAAACAAGGCGCTGGTCGATGGCTTTGCCGCGCAATCGTTGGAGACCGTGCGCATGGACCGCCCCACGCTCGACACTTACCTGAGCGCCGAAGCCAAAAAATGGGGTTTGGTGGTGCAGCAAACCGGTGCCAAGGTGGACTGAACTCGGCATCGATTGATGAACCAGCCCACAGTCCATGGACCGGCCCCTGAGGTGCTCGCGCAGCTGCGCAGTTGGGGAACCCGTGCAAACATGCCCGAGGTCAAGGCTTTTTTCAGCCAACGGACTTCAGACCTTGACCGCAGCGGGCTCAGCGTTGTGGCTGACCAAGCCTATGGCCCACACGCGCGACAAAGGATGGACATTTATTTTCCGCAAAACCACGAGCCTGCGCGACCCGTTCTTTTGTATTTGCATGGCGGCGGTTTTATACGCGGCGACAAATCCGACCGCGCCAACGTCGGCTGGTGGGGCGCTCGCCAAGGTTTTGTGACGGTGCTCGCCAACTACCGACTCGCGCCCGAGGCGCAGTGGCCCTCTGGTGCGCACGATGTGCGCGCTGCTTGCGATCATTTGCGCGATCTGTGCGGCGCCTTCGGCGGCAACCCCAACGCCATCGTCGTGGCCGGTGAGTCCGCCGGAGCTGCGCATGCCGCAGCCGGGGTGCTGATGACTGAGTTTCAGTCGCCCAAGGGGCCTTGCGCTGGCGTGTTCTTGCTCTCAGGTCCCTATGACGCGCAACTGGAGTACATGGCCCGCGGTGCTTTGGGCATTCCGACGCCAGATCCTCGCAATGACGCTTATTTTGGCGTCACCCACCCTGATTGGGCCGCCGTCAGCATCGTTGAATGTGTGGACGCCGCGCCCTTGCCAGTGGCCGTGGCCATGACCGAGCGGGACTTGCCACAAATGCAGGTCCAGGCCGGCGCCCTGTTTTCTAGACTGGTCACCCGACACGGTTTCCAACCGGACTTTCTGGTGATTCCTGAGCACAACCATTTTTCTGCCGCAGCAGCGCTGGGGACTGAAGACCAAAGTTTGGCCGACCCGCTGGCCCGATTCGTCCAAGCCTGTGCTGACCGCAGCCATCTTCAGGCATAGCGTTTGAGCAGATCACTCAGGTGTTCAGCTGCAGGCGTCAAAGGCAGGTCGGCTTTGCGCACAAACACAATGCCCGGGGCGGTCAGCCGCTCCCGCACGTCAATCACCTGCAGCGCATGTTGCGTCAGGGCAAACTCGGCCCATTGGCGTGGCAGCATGGTCAACAAATCCGAGTGGGCCAGGGCAACCAAGAGCGACATGGCTGAGTTCGCTTGTAGCCGGATCTGCGGCTGCCCCAACTTGAAGCGTGCAAATACTTCGTTCAAATCTTCAGTGGCAATGACATCCAAGGACGGCGTGGCCCAATCGGCAGCGGCGAGTTCCTTGAGCGACTTGGCACCGGCCAAGGGATGGCCTTGGCGCCCGACCACGATGCGCGTATTTTCAAAAAGCGTCTCTGAAATCAAACCCGGAGCTGGGGCCGCCTGGGATGCCGCACCGACGTAAAAGTCGATGCTGCCTTGGCGCAAGCCCGGCTCAATAGCAGGGTAAAGGCCCTCGATAACCTTGAGTGTGACGCCCGGGTATCGATGTCGAAACGGCCCCAAAGCACCTGGCAGCATGCCCAGGTGGGGCATGATGGACAGGCCCACCACCACGGTGCCCAGCACGCCGCCTTGCGCTTGCGACATCTCTTCATCGGCCCGTCGCAACTCGTTCATGGCCGAACCCGCCCGGCGGTAAAAGAGTTGCCCCATGGGCGTCAAAACCATGCCGCGAGCATCCCGTTCAAACATCGGGTGCCCCAGCTCACGCTCCAAACTGCGGATGCTGCGGGTCAAACCCGACTGTGCCACCCCCAAATGCCGGGCGGCCCCCCTTAAGCTGCCACGCTCCACGATAGCGACCAAGTCTCGCAATTGGTTGAGTTTCATTGAAGTGTTCTTTTTTTGTGAACGGTCTGCATATTTTGCCCTCTCTTTGAGAACTCTGAAACGCCCTAGACTGCGCCGCAGACCGCTTCCATCAAGCGGCAAACAATGGATGGAGACTCCCATGAACTTTCGCCCAAGCCCCGGTTTAACGCGTCGCCTGCTTGGCGTTGCTGCCCTCACGACCTTGACCCTGCTGAGCACAGGCACGATGGCCCAAAGCTGGCCCAGCAAAACGGTCAAAATGATCGTCCCCGCTGGCGCAGGTGCAGCGCCAGATGTCATCGCCCGCCTTTTGGCCGAACGCCTGAGCCAAGCCTGGGGACAAGGTGTTGTGGTGGACAACCGACCCGGCGCTGGGGGGATTCCGGGCATGTCTGCCTTAGCGCGCGCGCCCAATGACGGCTACACGCTGGGTTTTGTGCCGGCGGCGATGGGCACCATCACCCCCTTGGTTTACAAAAACCCTCAATTCAACCCTGACAGCGACCTCACCTCTGTGGCCACCATCGGCACCAGCCCCTTGGTCTTGGTCGCACAGTCCGCATCTGGCATCCACAACTTGCAAGACTTGGCGCGCTTTGCCCGCGCCAACCCCAGCAAGGCGAACTTTGCTGCCCCTCAACCGAACTCGCTTCCACACCTGGCCGGTGAAATGGTCAACAAAGTCGGTCAAATGTCCATGACTGCCGTGCCCTACCCGGCCCCTCCTGCCGCCATGGCGGGCTTGTTGGGCGGGGACGTGTTGATGACCACCGACGGTATTCCCGGTCTGATTGGCCAGATCAAGAGTGGTCGCCTCAAGGCCCTGGCCGTGACCTCTGCGCAGCGCCTGCCTGGTCTTGACATTCCCACCGTGGCAGAGACTTATCCAGGATTTGAAGCCATTGGATGGTTCCAAATCATTGTTCCCGCAGGCACGCCTGCAGCCGTGATCGACAAAATCAACGCCGATGTCAACCGCACCATCAACGCAGCTGACATGGTGGCGCGCCTGAACGACATGGGCGTCTATGCCCGGGCCGACTCACCGGCAGTCGCACGCGAGTTTTTTGTTTCGCAACAGCGGGCCATGAAAAAGCTGGTCACGGATCTCGGCATCCAGGCCCAGTAAACAGCATGACATGGGCCACGCGGATACCACGCTAGACTGGCCCATGGCATCTACCCGATTCAATCTTTGATTTTTTGACCGCACGACACTCACCATGAAACTCATCAGCTACACCCAAGACCAAGCCACCCGCTACGGCGTGCTGCTAGGCCAAAGCGTGGTGGACATGCGCCAATGCATGGACAACGCGCCGGACAGCATCAACGACTTCTT
>JAHECM010000010.1 GCA_024641725.1 Limnohabitans sp.
TTGGGATAACGCACACCCAGTTCAACTCGATCACTGCGGGAGAGACTGCCAGCCACCGAGCTGCAGCGCCGAAGGAGCAACCACCCCGGAAACTCTCAGGCACCCCGGACCGCTGTGATTGGGCGCAGGCCCCCCGGGCGCTGCGCCACACACTCTGAAGAGTGGTCGGGATTCGTCCCCCGGCCCACCGCAGGAGCAAACCCGGCCGGGATTTCAGGCCAGGCGAATCTCTCAGGTTTCAAACAGAGGGGGTCATGCCATGCACATCGGGTGCGTGGCGTGTCCATCCGTTTGAGACGCTTTTGCAAAGAGAGCATCGCCATGACACACATGGTCATCATTGGCGGCGGCATCACCGGCGTCACCAGCGCCTACGCCCTGGCCCAACAGGGCATTCAAGTCACCCTGGTCGAAAAAAACCGCTACCCCGGTATGGCAACGTCTTACGCCAACGGCGGGCAGCTGTCGGCGTCCAACGCCGAGGTCTGGACCCACCCGTCCACCCTCGTCAAAGGCTTGAAGTGGATGTTCAAGCGCGACGCGCCGCTGCTCATGAACCCGCTGCCCACCTGGCACAAACTGAGTTGGATGGCCGAATTTGTGGCGGCCATGCCCAAATACAAAGACAACACGGTGGCCACCGCGCAGCTGGCGATTGCCTCGCGCGAACACCACTTTGCCTGGGCCCAAGCCGAGGGCATCGAGTTTGACCACAAGCGCGAAGGCATCTTGCACATCTACCGCGACAAAAAGGGGTTTGACCACGCTGGCGAAGTCTCCAAACTGCTGGCCCAAGGCGGCCTGCCGCGCCGCGCCGTGACGCCCGACGAGATGAAAGCCATCGAGCCCACGTTGCAAGGCCAGTACTACGGCGGCTATTTCACCGAAAGCGACTCCACGGGCGACATCCACAAGTTCACTTTTGGCCTGGCCAAGGCCTGCGAGCGCTTGGGCGTGAGCCTTTTGACCGAGCACGAAGTGCTGAGCGTGCAAGCCAACGGCCAAAGCGCCAGCGTGCAGGTGCGCCACCACGGCCAAACCGAGACCTTGCACTTTGATGGCATCGTGGTCTGCGCGGGGGTGCAGGGTCGGCACTTGGCCGCTCAGTTGGGCGACCGGCTGAACATTTACCCGGTCAAGGGTTACTCGATCACCGTCCACATGCCGGACGCCAGCAGCCAATCGGCGGCACCTCAGGTCAGCTTGCTCGACGACGAAACCAAATTGGTGACCAGTCGCCTGGGCGAAGACCGCTTTCGGGTGGCGGGCACGGCGGAGTTCAACGGCATTGACCTGGACATCCGCGCCGACCGCATCCAACCCCTGGTCAACTGGGTCAACGAATGCTTCCCCGGCATCGACACCCGCCGCGTGGTGCCCTGGGCCGGTCTGCGCCCCATGATGCCCAATATGCTGCCGCGTGTGGGCCCGGGACGCCAAGCCAATGTGTTCTACAACACCGGCCACGGCCACTTGGGCTGGACGCTGTCGGCCATCACCGCGCTGCAATTGGCTGGGCATGTGCTGCAAAGCCGCTGAGGGTTTTGAGTGGGTAGCCTGGGTGCTGAGGGCTGAGGGCTGACAGCTGACAGCTGACAGCTGACGGTTGCGCCATGCGCTTCTGGAAACAACTACTTATTGCGTCTTTTTCCAAAATTGACTCGATTTGACATTTTTATCAATCCAAGTTTTTTTGATCGAAATCAATACTCACATTAGAATGTTGATGAATTTAGTATTTTCTATGGCAAAACTGTTTACGCTCAACGATCCTGTTCAGCGGTCTCACGACCACAGTTGCTCCATTCAGTGACCTGTTTCCCTCAAAGTGAACTCCAAAAACCACATCCATGGCCATCAAAGCAAGGAAATCTCCGATTTCCCTGCCGCGCTGTGGCGTGGTGCGTGTGTCTGAATCGTCTGAAAGGCCCCTCTGTGAGCAAACGCAATATCGCCCCGACAGACCGTGAGATCGTCATGAAAAATGACGAAATCATTGTCTCCAAAACCGATCTGAAAGGTCGGATCACCTATGGGAACTCGACTTTCCTGCGGTTTTCCGGTTTCGACGAAGTCGACATGATCGGGACACAGCACAACGTGGTCCGGCATCCGGACATGCCACGCGGCGTGTTCAAGCTGTTTTGGGACACCCTGCAGAACAAGGAAGAAATTTTCGCGTACGTGAAAAACATTTCCCAAGACGGCAGCTTCTACTGGGTGCTCGCCAACGTGACGCCGTCGCTGGACGACAACGACAACGTGATGGGCTACTACTCGGTTCGCCGCAAGCCCAACCCACGCGCGCTGCAAATCGTTTCCACGCTCTATCGAGACATGCTCTCGGCCGAACGCAATGCGGGCAGCCGCGATGCCATTGGCGCTTCGACCCAAGTCCTCCATCAATTCCTGAAAGAAAAAGGCCAAACCTATGAACAAATGGTTCTCTCCCTCCAGGCTCTTTAAGCTGAACGCCGGATCGGCCATTTTTCTTCTGGGCCTGCTGGCCACGCTGGTATCGGCGTACATCGCCTACGCCAGTGGACTTGCATGGTTCGGACTGGCCGCTGTGGCGCTCAGCCTTTTGTTCTGGGTTGCAGGCCTGATGGGTTTGCGCGAAGAAGGCAAACTGCTCCAGCAAATTGAAACCGTGCTGGCTGAGGCCAGCAAAGGCAAATTGGAAAAGCGCATCATTTTGATCCCCCAAGGTCAACGCCTGAGCACATCGGCACTGGGCATCAATGACGTGCTTGACCAGGTCGAAGCCGTGTTCCGCGAATCGCTGACCGTCGTGACCCGCATGGGCAATGGCGACTTCTCTCGCGAGCCCCAAGCGGCTGGCCTGAACGGCATTTTCCCCATCATCTTGAACCGCATCGCATCGGTGCAGACCCGTGTTCACAAAACCGTGACCACCTTGCGCGATGTGATGATTTCGATGGCACAAGGCAACTTCACAACGCGCATTGACGCCGAGTCCGAAGTGGGTGAATTCAAGCTGATTCTCGAAAACGCCCAGCAAGCCATCAACTCGCTGGAAAGCACTTTGGGCGAGGTTGTCGCCGTCATGGGGGCCATGTCTCAAGGCAACCTGACTTCTCGGGTCAACAGCAACGGACAAGGCAGCTTGGCTCGCCTCAAGACCGACATCAACCAGACCTTGGACTCCTTGGGCTCTGCCATGCAGACCATTGGCACCAATGCCCGCCAGGTGGCTTCGGCCTCGTCGGAAACCAGCAGCGCGATTGGCCAAATCTCGGACGGCGCTCAAAACCAAACCGTGGCCATTGACCAAGTCGCCACGGCCGTGCGCCAAACGGCCGCAGCCATCTCAGAGGTGTCACGCAACACCGAGTCGGCGTCGCAAAAGTCGCGCCAGTCGGTGCAATCTGTGCGTATCAGCATCAACAAGATGCAAGACATGGTGCAAATCGTGACCAACATCGCATCGAACTCGGAGAAGATCAACAAGATCACCGAAGTCATCGAAAAAATCGCCAACAAGACCAACCTGCTCTCGCTCAACGCGGCCATTGAAGCGGCCCGCGCTGGCGAACACGGCAAGGGTTTTGCCGTGGTGGCCGACGAAGTGGGTAAGCTGGCCTTGAGCAGCGCCGAAAGCTCCAAAGAGATCGCCACTTTGGTTGAAAAAGCGGTGATCGAAGCCAACCAAGCCGTCAAGGCCGTGCGAGAAGTCAGCGCTGAGATGAGCAACATTGACCGTGGCTCTGAAGAGACCGACAGCATGCTGCAACGCATCGCAGCGTCTCTGGAAGAGCAAAGCGCAGCGGTGGAGCAAATCAACTCCAACCTGACCAGCGTCAACCAGATCGCGCAAAGCAACGCGGCCGCCTCGGAAGAGATCACCGCCACCGTGGTGGAGCTGTCCAAGATCGCCAACGCGACGCGACTGGAAGTTGAAAAGTTCTCATACTGAGCATGAGCGGACTGAGCACCTGCTCAGTCCCTTCTTCAGTCCGCTGTTCAGTCTGTCGTGCAGTCCGGCCTGAAGCCTGACCTTCGGTCAGATGTTGGGACTGCGCTTCAGTCGCCGCTGCGGGCCACCTCTTTGGCCAACGCGGCTTGCTCCTTGAGCCAGCGCTTGAATTCTTCAAGGCGCTGAATCCGACGCCAATCAGCCTCCAGCCGATCTACCGCATGGCCTTGCTCGGCCTGGATGGCCTGCAGTGACCGCGTCAACGCCTCCTCATCGCTACCCGCCTGCACAGGCACACACAGCTCGCGCGTGAGCTGGGCTTGCAGCTGGGCCAAATCGTCTTCCAAGGCAGCCACCTGCTCCTGCAGCAAGAGGGCCATGGCCTGGAGCTTGTCATCGGCCAAGCGGGCCATGCCCACAGCACCTGCAGCACCTTGGGCGCCCGCTGCCCAGCTCAACTGCGTGACCTGCACTTGCAGGCGCAGCAAGGTGGTCAGGTCGTTTTTTTCATACGCTGCATTGACCTCGCTCATCAAAGCGGTTTTGCGCAGGCGTTCGGCATCATCTGGTTCGCGGTCGGGGTGCAAGGCGCTGGCCAGTTGGCGGTAGACCGTGCGCAAGGCGCTTTTGGCGTCGGCTTGCTGCAGCTGGGCTTGTTGGTGGGCGGCAGGCTTCTTTTGGGCTTTGCGGGCGGCGCGCTTGGCGGCTTTGCGCTCGTCGGCGGCATGTTGGTGGCGCTGCCACTGGCGCATGCCTGCGGCCAGCATCTCTTCGGGTGTTTGGTATTGGCTGGGGTTGTCCAGGGGTTGGCCCATTGCCGCCTCGATTTGCGCGCGCAGGCGCAGCGCGGCTTGGGCTTGCTCTTGGGCCTGTTCCTGGGCGTCTTCGGGCTGTGCATACAGCTCGGCCAGGGCTTGCACCTGCGGGTCGGCGCTGGCCGACAACAAGGGCAGCAGGCTGCGCAGTTTGTTGCGGGCGCTGCGCTGCTGCTGGGCGGTCAGTTCGGCTGCATGCACGGGGTTGTGCAGCCGCTCGTGCAAAAACAACAACAGGTTTTTTTGCAGCACCCAAGCCGCTTGGGCGCTTGCGCGCAGGGCTTGGATGTGGGCGTAGCGGTGCCGGTCTGACCAAGCTTGCAAGGCCTGAATCTGCCCCGACAAGCGCTCAATGCGTGCGACCAAGGCATTGAAGCGTTGCTGCGCAGGCGTCAAAGGGGCCTGCGCTGTGGGCTGCACCGTCAACGCAGACAAAGGCGGCGCGCTCTGCGCGGGAGCGGTCAAGGGCAACTCAGGCATGGGCAAAGCGGTGTCGGGCGGCGGCATCAAAGAAAAAGCCACTGAAACACGTCAGTGGCTTGTGGGGCGTCTTGTCGGCCTGAGCCGACAAAAACCAGCGATCAGCCGCCTTTGGTGGAACGCTTGCCGGGGTTCTTTTTGCTGCGGGTAGCGACGCCACGCTCCAAGCTGATGCGCTGACCACGGCCGGGGGTAGGCAAAGTCACGCCAGGCAAGGTTGGCAGTGGGGGGGTGAATTTACGATCGGCTTCGGTGACGATTTTGTTGCCCATTTTTGGCTCCAGAGAAAAATTGCAAAGCGCTATTAGGCCACAAGAAAACCCCATATCGCCAAAGCAAGGCACGAAGCACGCCAACTGGCAACGATAATTGCGCACCGACCGACGGCTTTCGGGCCCTGCCCCTCCAACCCAACATGCCCAGCCCCACCCCGTTCAAAGTCCTGAGCCTCATCCCACCGATGACGCAGCTCAACACCCCCTACCCGTCCACGGCTTACCTGACGGGGTTTTTGCGTGCGCGTGGCGTGGACGCGGTGCAAGAAGACCTGGCACTGGCCACCGTGCTGGCCTTGCTCAACTGCCCGGGCCTGAGTGACTTGCGCGAAGCGGCGCTGGCTTTGCCCGAGGCCGATCGCAGCGCAGCGGTCAACTTTTTCCTTGACCACTTTGCAGCCTATGCCCAGAGCATTGAGCCCGTGATCGCTTTTTTGCAGGGCCGCGACAGCACCCTGAGCCACCGCATCGCCAGCCGGGGCTTTTTGCCCGAAGGGGCACGCTTTGACGCGCTCGACGCCTACGACGACGACGGCACGGGCGACCCGATTGGCTGGGCTTTTGGCGCTTTGGGCCAAACCGACCGCGCCCGGCACCTGGCCACGCTCTACCTGAACGACCTGGCCGATGTGCTGCGCGACGCGGTGGACGAGGGGTTTGAGTTCGTGCGCTACGCCGAGCGCTTGGCCGCCAGCCAGCCCAGCTTTGACGCGCTGTCCCAAGCGCTGGCCGAGCCGCCCAATTTGATTGACACCACGCTGGAGCGCCTGGCCCTGCAAGCCGTCGGGCGCCACCAGCCCAAGCTGGTGCTGCTGTCCGTGCCCTTCCCCGGCTCGGTGTATGCGGCGTTTCGCATCGCCCAGTGCATCAAACGGGCGCACCCCAGCGTGCGCATTGGCTTGGGCGGTGGCTTTGTCAACACCGAGCTGCGCGAGCTGAAAGACGCCCGCGTGTTCGACCATGTGGACTTTGTGACGCTGGACGGCGGCGAGCGGCCGCTGCTGAGTTTGATCGAGCACCTGCAAGGCCAGCGCAGCGTGCAGCGCCTGCAGCGCACCTTTGTGCGCACCGAGTCGGGCCAGGTGCAGTACATCAACTTGGCTGAACCCGACATCGCCTTTGAAGACGTCGGCACCCCCACCTGGGACGGGCTGCCGCTGCACCAGTACCTGTCGCTTTTGGACATGCTCAACCCCATGAACCGGCTGTGGAGCGACGGGCGTTGGAACAAACTCACGGTGGCGCACGGCTGCTACTGGAAGAAGTGCAGCTTTTGCGACGTGAGCCTGGACTACATCAGCCGCTACGAAACCGCGCAGGCCAGCACGCTGGTGGACCGCATCGAGCAGATCGTGGCCGAAACCGGGCAAACCGGCTTTCACTTTGTGGACGAAGCCGCGCCGCCCAAAGCCCTCAAGGCCCTGGCCGAAGAAATCCTGCGCCGGGGCGTGCAAATTTCGTGGTGGGGCAACATCCGCTTTGAAAAAACCTTCACGCCCGAGCTGTGCGAGCTGCTGGCGCAAAGCGGCTGCATCGCCATGTCGGGTGGGCTCGAAGTCGCCTCAGACCGTCTGCTGCAGCTGATGAAAAAAGGCGTCTCGGTCGAGCAAGTGGCGCAGGTCACCAAAGGCTTTGCCGATGCGGGCGTGCTGGTGCACGCCTACCTGATGTACGGCTTTCCCACACAGACCGTGCAAGACACCGTGGACGCGCTCGAGTACGTGCGCCAGTTGTTTGAAAACGGTTGCATCCACAGCGGGTTTTTCCACCGCTTTGTCTGCACCGTGCATTCCCCCGTGGGCCAAAACCCCGAGGCCTATGGCGTGACACTGCTGCCGCTGCCCGAGGGCAGCTTTGCCAAAAACGATGTGGGCTTTGTGGACCCGACGCCCATGCCGCCAGGGGTGGACCACGACTTGCTAGGCCAGGGCTTGAAAAAAGCCATCTACAACTTCATGCACGGCGTGGGCGTGGACGCCGATGTGCGCCAGTGGTTTGAGCTGCCCAAGGGCCAGTGCCCCAAAACCAGCGTGCCGCGCCACAAGATCGCCAAGGCGCTGGGCTGAACCGCCCCACTGCCCAATCTTTAGGCAGTACCCGCCAGCCCTTTAGGCATGCGGGTTTTCAGGCTTGTGCATGGGCTTATCCACAGCTTGGCGCACAGTTGGCGGGGGTAAGCCGGTCACCAACGAATGTGCTGCCCCAAGTGGTCCACAAACTGCGCCCTGCCTGTCGGCTCCAGCGCATCGAGCACCGCCAGCAGGCGCTGTGCAGACAGCGCGGGGTCCATGGCATCGCCACCCACAAAGGGCTGACTCAAGGCCGAGCGCACGGTGCCCGGCTGCAAAGCCGCCACCACCGCCAAGGGCCTGCGGCGGGTGATCTCGATGGCCGCCGTCTGCAGCAACTGGTTGAGCGCGGCTTTGGCGGCGCGGTAGCCGTACCAGCCGCCCTTGCGGTTGTCTTCGATGCTGCCCACACGCGCCGACAGCTTGGCCCAGACCACGCGTTCGTGCGGGGCCAGCAAAGGTGCAAAGTGCTTGATGAGCAAGCCCGGGCCCACGGCGTTCAGGTGCAAGGCCTGCAGCAACTGCTCGGCATCGAGTTCGTCCAGGCGTTTTTCAGGGCCCCGGCCGTTCACCGTCAGCGCCCCCGTGGCGTCCAGCACCAAATGGAATGGGCTCTGTGCGCTCAAGGCCTGAGCACAAGTTGCAATGCCAGCCTCATCCAGTAAATCCAGCCCCGGGGAGGTTTGGCGCGATACCGCCACCACTTGTGCGCATCGCGGATCGGCTTGAAGCTGCTGCACAAAGGCCTGGCCCAGCGCACCGCTGGCCCCGAACACCAGCGCTTTGTAGCCCTCGGGCAAAGGCGCCATCAGGTCTCGCCTTCAGGCCAAAAGCGGCGTGCCATGCGCTGCAATGGCGGACGCAGAGGCAAAAACAGGCGGTACGCGGCTTCGAACAACCACGACATCGGCGGCCAGGCCGACAGCCAACCCAAGCAACGCCAACCGGGCAAAGCGCGCCAGAGCAAAGAAAAACCCGCCGCCCCGCTGTACAAACGCCCCGAGCCATCGCGGACATGAAAGCGCGCCATGGCCGCTTGACAAGACAGGTCGGCCCCCAGCGACTCCCCCGCACTCACATCCACCCACCGCAGTTGATCGGCGTCGGGGTGACGGCGGTACAGCGAGATCTCACGCCGACACAAGGGCCAGGAGCCGTCAAAGTAAATGGTCAAAGACTCGGCCATGGGTCACTGCAGCGCAAAAGCGTCCATCGACAAAGAGGCGTACACCACCTCGTGGCTGATGTATTGAGGCATCGGACCGCCCGCTTGGCCCCAGCCGCCAGCGCCCAGCGCAAAGTAAATCGGCAAGAAGTGCTCGTCGCTCGGGTGCGCCCGAACCGCATGCGGTGCACGGGCTCGGCAGTCCAGCATGGCCGCCAGGTCTTGACTGCGCAGGGTTTGCTCGACCCAGTCGCAAAACGCGCTGACGTAGGGCTCGGTGGGGCCGTCTTCGCGGCGCAGCTCACGCAGGTTGTGCGTCATGCCACCCGAGCCCATGAGCAAAATGCCCTGCTCGCGCAGCGGTGCCAGGGCCTGACCGATGGCATAAATCTGAGCGGGCGGCACATGGGCAGGCAGCGACACCTGAACCACGGGCACCTTGGCTTGGGGCAGCATGTGCAAGAGCGGCACCCAGGTGCCGTGGTCCAGTGGGCGCTTGGGGTCCACGCCCACAGGCCCCTGGGCTTGCTGCAGCAACTGGACCACCTGCGCTGCCAACTCGGGGGAGCCAGGCGCGGGGTATTGCAGCGAATACAAGGACTCTGGGAAACCGCCAAAGTCATGCCATGTTTCGGGCTGGGGTGTGGTCATCACACCCAGGCCACGCGTCATCCAGTGTGGCGACATGACGACGACCCCACGCAGCCGGTCCGCTGGGGCGTGCGCCTGCACCCAGGCCGCCAGCGCCGGACCGGTGGAGCCTGGCTGCAAGGCAAACATGGGCGAGCCGTGCGAAATGAACAAGGCGGGAATGCGGGCAGCGCTCACGCCAAAGCACCCTCTTCGGCCAACTTGGCCGCGATCTGTCGCAAGTTTTGCTCAAACACTTCGACCGGCTGACCACCCGAGATCAAATACTGCTCGTTCACGATGACCGCGGGCACCGAGCGAATGCCCGCTTGCAGGTAGGTCTGCTCGGCGCTGCGTACCGCGTCGGCAAAGGCGTCGCTGGCCAGCACCTGCTTCGCATCGGCCACAGACAACTCGGCGGCGTCCACAGCAGCCAGAAGCACGGCGTCTTCTTCAATGCACTCAGCACGACCCTGGTAGGACGCCAGCAAGCTCTTTTTGAGCCGATGCTGTGCCCCTTCGCCCTGCCCTGCGGCCCAATGCAGCAGGCGGTGGGCGTTGAAGGTGTTGTAGACCCGGCCACGGCCACCGGGCGCGAAGGCAAAACCCACCTCGGCACCCCGCTGAC
>JAHECM010000013.1 GCA_024641725.1 Limnohabitans sp.
CTCAGCGTTTGGCCGCGCCAGTTCACGGGCAGGCCATGCACGCGCAGCTGCAAGCGTTGACCGTCCTCGCTCAGACGGGTTTGACCACCGCTGATCCATGTGCCCGCTTGCTGCAATCGGGCCAGCGGTTTGGGGCTGAGTTGGTGCGCGGCGTCAAAAGCGGCGCCATAAAGGGCGGTGGCGCTTTGTGTGGGCAGACTCAGGCTGAGCTGCCCCTCTTGCGGAATGCACTCTTGGCGGCAGACCAACCATTCGGCGCGCAGAGCGATCTTGAGTGGACCCACCACAGGCGGTTTGAAGTCTGGCCCCACCGTGACAGGGACGCTCAGCAACACCTTGCCTTCGTAGCCGTAATTGGCCAAGGTGCCGATTGGGATTTTCTTGGGCAGTGGCCAGGCGATGTCCCCTGCGCTGAGTCCTGCGGGCAAGGTCCAGTGCAGCTGCGTGGGTAGGCCCGAGTCGCCCGGGTTTTGCCAATAGGTGTGCCAGTGCGGCTGATGGGTGATTTGCAAGCCCAGCCAGAAGGTCTGACCGGGCTGCACGCCTTGCGGGGCATGGGCCACCAATTCAGCCAAAACCTGCTCAGTCTTGACGGTGCTGCCGGCTGTCTGGGCGTGGCTGACGATGCCCAGCAGCAGCAGGGCGGTCAAGGCGAAACGGAAGAACAATTTCAGCATGCGGGGCAACAGTCTTGGTCAAGCGGTCAAAAAACAGCTGGCACTTTACACCTGCGCAGACACAGATGCTGATGCAGGGGCAGGGACGCAGGTGCCGTGCTGCCAGCACAGGGGCGATGGCCGCAAGCCCCAGGGGACGGCGCGCGACAGACGGCACGCGCTTTGGATGGGCTGTCCATTAAGATGCAGCCATGAACACACCTGTCCGTTTTTGGGCCGATCTGAGCACCACCGATTTTGCAGGGCTTGACCTGTTGCGCACCATCGCCGTCTTGCCGGTGGCGGCCACCGAGCAGCATGGGCCACACCTGCCGCTCTCAGTCGACACCGATTTGGTCAACGGCGTGGTGGCGGCTTGCTTGCCGCACTTGCCTGCCGACTCGCCGGCTTTGTTTTTGCCCACCCAAACGGTGGGCCTGAGCCCGGAGCATGCGCGTTTTGCCGGCACCTTGACGCTCAAGGCAGAAACTGTGATCCGTTTGTGGACCGACATCGGTGAGTCGGTGGCGGCCAGCGGCGTGAAAAAGCTGGTGCTGCTCAACGCCCATGGCGGACAAGTGAGCGTGATGGACATCGTGGCGCGGGACTTGCGGGCCCGGCTGGGCATGCTGGTCTACAGCGTGAGTTGGTTCAATTTGCCGCTGCGTGACGCGCAAGGCGGGGATGTGAACGCGCTGTTCCCGCCCGAAGAGCAGCGCTTTGGTGTTCACGCGGGCGATACCGAGACGTCGATGATGCTGGCGCTGCGCCCTGAGCGCGTGCGCATGGACTTGGCGAAAAACTTCCGATCCACCTCGCAAGACCGCGCCGAGCGGTTTGAAATTCTGGGCAATGGCAAAAGCGCCAAGCTGGGCTGGCAAATGCAGGACTACAACCGCCACGGCGCGGCAGGCAACGCCGCCGCTGCGACCGCTGACAAAGGCCAGGCGCTGGTGGGCGCTGCAGGCCGCTCGCTGGCGCGCTTGCTGATCGAAATCGACCAACTGCCCGCCGACACCCTGCGCCACGACACGGCTTGAGCTTTGCTCGTTGTGCGCTCAGGCGAAGGTCACCCAGCTCTGGTGTTCTGCACTGTCCAGGTGCGGCAGCGTGTTGTAGCTCAGCAGCATGTGGCGTTTGGGGGTGAAGACGAACTCGGTGAGCGCCGTGTTTCGGATGCGCAGGTTCAGCTCGATGGTGGTTTGCGCCGGTGCCCCCAAAATTTGCCCCACGGCGGTTGAAATCGGCCCGCCGCTGGAGACGATCAGGGCGTGGCCTGGGCTGTGTTGCCGTACGTGGTCCAACGCGGCGTGGATGCCACTGACGAACTCGGCGTAGCTGGGCATGCCCTTGGGGGCTGTAGCGCCGGACATCCAGGCCTTGAGCGCATCGCGCAGCAGTCGAAAGTGGTGGCGGTACAGCTCGGGCGTGTCGGGTTTGGGCAGCGGCTCAGGGTGGATGGCTTCGATCAGTGCATGGCTGTCGTATTCGTTCAGGCCCGGCCACACCGCAGGCGTGTGCGACCAGCCTGCGCCTTGGGCCATGCCCTCCCAGGTTTGGCGGTGGCGGTGCAGGCTGCCCATGAGCACGGTGCTGATTTCGACCCCTTCGCGCTCAAATCGCTGGCGCAGGTATTCGCCCAGGCGCACGGCCTGCTGGTGGCCCAGAGGGCTGAGTTGGTCGTAGTCGTCGGCCCCGAAAGAGGCTTGTCCGTGGCGGACTAAATAGAGTGTTCCCATGGCCAGAGATTGTGGCCAGTCCCAGCGCCACAGCCTGTCGCTGGGGTGATCACAGGGTCACAGTGCCCTGCACGCAGCCGACCACGTCGCCACCGACCCAGACCTGGCCGCTTTCGTCTTGTGACAAAAACACCTGGCCCGCGCGGCCCAGCGCCGTGCCTTGGCGGGCGCTGTAGCGCTTGGGCATGTGGCCTTCGGCCATCAGCCATTGGGCCAGAGACGCATTGAGGCTGCCGGTGACCGGGTCTTCGGCGATGCCCACGGGCGCGGCAAAGGCGCGCACTTCCAAATCGGTGGGGTCGTTGGCGATGCGCATGGCCCCTGCAAAGGCGCGGGCCTCGCGGTTGGCGCGGCGGATCAATCCACTGTTGCCAGTTTCACGTTTGGCCGCCACGCCCACTTTGGTGTTCAGGCGTTTGAGTGCCGCGTGGTCGGGTTCCAGCGCAAGCACCGTGTCCACCGAGTCGATCAAGAGGCCCAGCCAGTGCGGGCCGTTGTTCAGGTCTTGCGCGGCCAGCACCTCGTCGGCGTGCAGGCCCAGCGCCGCCAGCACTTCGGCCAGCCGGGCTGGCGCTGGGGTCTGGCGTTGCAAGGGCGGGGCGGCAAAGGCCCAGCGCTCATCGACCGATTTCAGGCTGACCAGGCCCACGCCGCATTCCTGCACCAGTTGGCCGTTTTGCCGGGGCTGGCCGCCCGCCTTCAGCCAGGCGTGGGCGGTGCCCAGCGTCGGGTGGCCCGCAAACGGCAGCTCAGCGCCGGGCGTGAAGATGCGCACCCGGTAGTCCGCCCCGCCCGCAGCCCCTTCGGGCGTGGGCGGCAGCACAAAGGTGGTTTCGCTCAGTTGGGTCCAGCGGGCAAAGGCCTGCATTTGCGCGTCAGACAGGCCCTCGCCGTCCAGCACCACGGCCAGCGGGTTGCCCAAAAAGGCGGTGGCGGTGAACACATCGACTTGTTGGAAGGCGCGGGTTTTCATGGCGGAGTCCGGAGTCGCGTGGATCAGAGCGATTCGCGGATGGCGGCAGCCAACGCGGCCATGCCGGTGTTGATCTGGTCCACCGTGGCGGTCACAAACGACAAGCGCAGGGTGCTTTCATCCGCGCCTTCGGCGTAAAAAGCCGAGCCGGGCACAAAGGCCACGCCTTTGTCGACGGCTTTGTCCAACAAGGGAATCGCCTTGAGGCCCTTGGGCAGTTGCACCCACAAAAACATCCCGCCCACCGGGCGGTTCCAACTCAGGCCCAGGCCCGCCATTTCGCGATCGAGCGCGGCCAGCATGGCTTCGCATTGCTGTTTGTACAGGGCGCGGATGGTGGGCACATGGCGCTCGATGAAACCGTCTTTGAGCACTTCGGCCACCACGCGCTGGTTGAAGCTGGGCGTGTGCAGGTCGGCCGCTTGTTTGGCTTGCAAGAGCTTGGGGTAGAGCGCTTGAGGCGCGACCAGGTAGCCCAGGCGCAGGCCGGGAGCCAGGATTTTGGAAAACGAACCCAAGTACACGCTGCCCTCAGGGTGGCGCGAGCTGAGCGAGGGCGCGGGGGGCGCGTCAAACCACAGGTCGCCGTAGGGGTTGTCTTCGATGATGGGCAAGCCAGACTCGACAGCCACTTGGGCCACGGCGGCGCGTCGCGCTTCGGTCATGGTGCGGCCTGTGGGGTTCTGGAAGTTGGGCAGCAGATACACAAAGCGGGCTTTGTCAGCCCCGGTGCCGACTTTGGCACGCAGGTCAACGGGGTCCACGCCATGCTCGTCGCTGCCCACGCTCACCACCGTGGGCTCCATGGGGGTGAAGGCTTGCAGAGCGCCCAGGTAGGTGGGCGTTTCCACCAAGATGCGGCTGCCCGCGTCGATCAGGATCTTGGCCACCAAATCGAGGCCTTGCTGGCTGCCGGTGGTGATCAGCACCTGGTCGGGGCTGACGTTCATGCCTTGTTTGAGCAGGTCTTGTGCGACCCATTCGCGCAGCGGGGCGTAACCTTCGCTGGCGGCGTATTGCAAAGCGGCCTTGCCGTCGTCGCGCAGCACGCGTTCGCTGGCTTCGCGCATGGCGTCGATCGGGAAGGTTTGCGGTGAGGGCAGGCCGCCCGCAAAGCTGATGATGCCGGGCTTTTCGGTGACCTTGAGGATCTCGCGGATCACCGAGGGGTTCATCTTGTCGGCACGTCGGGCCAGGTTCCAGTTCATGTGTTGCTCCGTGAGGGGGTGTTTATCGGGTGGCTGGGGCGTTGGCCATGCGCCGTCCCATGAAGACGGTGAGCACCACCAGCAGGGCAAAGCCCAGCGTCATCGCATCCAGCGATTCTCCCAGCAAAGGGATGGCTGCCAAGATGCTGACAAAAGGTTGCAGCAATTGCAGCTGGCTCACCCGCAGCGGGCCGCCCAGCGACAGGCCGCGAAACCAGGCAAAAAAGCCCGCCCACATGGAGAATACGCCCACATACAAGAGGGCCAACCATGCGCCGGGGGCGATGGGCTGTGTGGGCCAGGTGAGCCAGGCTCCGGGCAGGGTGATGGGCAAGGCGATGACGCAGACCCAGCTGATGACTTTTTCGGCCCCCAAGCTGGCCGTGACCTTGGCCCCGGCCACATAACCCAGCGATGCCGCCAGCACCGCGCCCAGCAGCAAGGTGTCGGCCCAGCTCAGTCCAAAGCCGTGACCCAACTGCGCTGCACGCAGCAGGCTGTAGACCGCCACCAAGGCGCTGCCCAAAGCGGCAAACACCCAAAAGCCCATGCGAGCGCGTTGGTGCATGAGCCAAGCAGCTGCCGCCGCCGTGGCCAGCGGCAGCAAGGCCGTGATGACTGCGGCATGGCTGGCCGTGACATGGCGCAGCGCCCAGCCCAGCAGCAAGGGGTAGCCGATGACGTTGCCCGCCAGCGAGAGCAGCAAAGGGCCGCGTTGCTCGGGGGTGGGGCGTGGTGCTCGCACTGCCAACAGGTAGACAAGCGACAGGCCCCCGGCCAGGGCCGCACGCGCCCAAGTCACAAACCAGGGAGACATTTGTGGGGCATCCGCCGTGCCTGTGGCCAGGCGTGTCATGGGCAAGGTGAGTCCAAAAATGAACACGCCCAGAAGCCCCAGCCAAAGGCCCAGGTTTTCGCGTTGTTGAGGGGTGCTGTTCATGCAGACATCAACCCGCGCTTTGGCGCAAGCCATTGAGAATCCACAAAGCCGTGGCAACCAGTGCCACCGACATGCAGCGGTTGAACACCAGCAAGCGGCGGCCGTGCGCCAGCCAGTGCCTCAGCACCGAGCCGGCCACTGCATAGCTCAGGTTGCTGAAAAAACCATAGGCCACCATGATCGGCAGCAGCACCAGCGTGCGGGCCGTGGCGTCTTCGCGCCCGGCCACCCAACCCGCCACGATGGCCAAGGCCAGCATCCAGGCCTTGATGTTGAGGAATTGCAGGCCCACGCCCTGCACAAACCCGACTTGCAGCTTGGTGCTGTCGGCTTGCTGCAAGCTGCCGCTGTGCCACAAACGCGAGGCCAGCCAGAGTAAATACCCCGTGCCCAGCGTCACGATGCCCCAACGCAAGGGCGGAAAGGCCACCACCAATCCACCCAGACCGGTGGCGCAGAGGGTGAACAAAATGCCCCAGCCGACCGGCACCGCGCACACAAAGCGCATGGCCCGGCGCAGGCCGTGGTTGGCGGCCATGGCGGTCGAGAGCGTGGTGTTGGGCCCGGGCGTGAAGCTGCTCACGGTGGCCAGCACCAACAGGGCGCTGAGTTCTGAGGAGGTCATACCTTTGAATGTAGTGCCGAAATAAGTACAGTATCGGTACAGTTTGTGAGATCATTTTGAAAACTGTATTGCCCCGTCTGACGGCACACTTTTTGTCTGAATGCTCACCATGTCCTTGCTCAGCCGTGAATCCAGCCAACCCCTGACCGAACAACTCGCGCAGCGCTTCGTGACGCGCATGCGTGACCAGTTGTGGGTCTCGGGGGCGCGTTTGCCCTCGGTGCGGCAATGCGCCCAGATGCACGGGGTGAGTGCCTCCACCGTGGTGGCCGCCTACGATTGGTTGGTGGCGCAGGGTTGGGTGGAGGCGCGCCCGAACCGTGGCTTTTTTGTGCGCGACCGTGTGCAACGCCCCCCGCCCACACCTGTGGCTGCGGGTGGCGTGTTGCCCAGCCCGCCGCCTGTGAATGCCGCGAGTTTGATTCGCGGCATGTTCCATCAACCCAGCGCCGAGCCACAACCGGGCATGGGCGTGTTTCCTGCGGATTGGTTGGATGCCGATTTCTTGTCGGCCGCTTTGCGCAAGGTGGTGACGAGTCCGGCTTTGCGCGAGTCGTCTTTGCGCTATGGAGAGCCGCAAGGGGACTGCGGTTTGCGCGAAGCCCTCTCGTCCAAGCTGGCCAGCATGGGTTTGCACGCCGCGCCAGATCAGCTCATCACCACCGTGGGAGCGACCCATGCGCTGGACATCATCAGCCGCACCTTGTTGCGTCCGGGTGATTGCGTGATGGTCGAAGAGCCCGGATGGGCCATTGAATTTGCCCGGCTGCAAAACCTGGGTGCGCGCATCTTGCCCGTGCCCCGGTTGGAGATGGGCCCTGATTTGGATGTGGTGGAGCGCTATGCCCAGTTGCATGCGCCCAAGATGATGGTCAGTGTGTCGGTCTTGCACAACCCCACGGGCTACGGTTTGTCCATGCCTGTAGCGCACCAGCTGGTGAACTTGGCGCACCGCTACAACTTCCATGTGGTTGAAGACGACACCTACGGTCACATGGCCCCGGCGCATGCGGTGCGCTTGTCGGTGCTCGATGGCTTGCAAAAGACCATTTACGTCAGCGGTTACGCCAAGATCCTCGCGCCCAGTTGGCGTGTGGGCTACATGGCCGCGCCAGCCGACTTGAAGGATGCGTTCTTGGACACCAAGCTCCTGTCCACGCTCACCACCCCGGTGCTGTTTGAAAAGGCGCTGGCGCTGTGTCTGGAGCAAGGCGCCATTCGGCGGCACACCGAGCGCTTGTCACAGCTGCTGGACGCCGCCCGCAGCCGCAGTGCGAAGCTGGCGCTGGCGCATGGTTGTCAGTTTGTCGCACCGCCGCAGGGCTTGTTTGGCTGGGTCGATGTCAGGGTAGACACCGACATGTTGGCTTTGCGCATGCACGATGCCGGGTACCTGTTGGCCCCCGGCTCTTTGTTCCACGCCGACCGCAGGCCAGGCTCCTAGATGCGGGTGAACTTTGCCAGCACCCAAGACGACAAGTTCTGGCGTGCCTTGGCCAAGACGCGCACAGAACTGTTGTGAGCGTTGCAGTGCTCAGCGTGCCGACAGCACTTCCCAGCGCTCCATCGCTTGCAGCAATTCGTCGTCAATGGTGTTGTCGCGCTTGAACAATTGCTGGGCCAGGCCCGGGTCGCGCTGGTAGATGCTGCCGTCGGCCAGTTGTGCGCGGGCCTCGGCTTGTTCTTTCTCCAGCGAGGCGATCAGGGCGGGCAAGCCGTCCAGTTCGCGCTGTTCTTTGTAGCTGAGTTTGCGTGTTGGTGCTGCAGGTGCTGCGGCTGGTACAGGGGCAGCTGGTGCACTGGCCAAAGTCGCTGGTGCTGGTGCTGGTGTGCCTTGGCGTTGTGCCGTTTGGGCGGCTTGCGCTGCGATGGCTTGGGCGCGGCGTGACTGGGTCAGCCAGTCTTGCACTGAGCCTTCGTATTCGCGCCAGAAGCCGGGCTGGTCTGGCGCGCTTTCGCAGGCGATGATGCCCGTGACCACGTTGTCCATGAAGGCCCGGTCGTGGCTGACCAAGAACACGGTGCCTTCGTAGGTTTGCAGCAGTTCTTCCAGCAGTTCCAGGGTCTCGATGTCCAGGTCGTTGGTCGGCTCGTCCAGCACCAGCACGTTGGCTGGGCGGGCAAACAGGCGGGCCAGCAGCAAGCGGTTGCGTTCGCCGCCCGACAAAGACCGCACGGGCGAGGTGGCGCGTGCGGGTGAGAACAAGAAGTCGCCCAAGTAGCTTTTGACGTGCTGGCGTTTGTTACCAATTTCGATCCATTCGCTGCCCGGGCTGATGAAGTCTTCCAGCGTGGCGTTCAGGTCGAGCGCATCGCGCATTTGGTCAAAGTAGGCCACTTCCAGCTTGGTGCCGCGTCGCACTTCGCCGCTGTCAGCTTCGAGTTCTCCCAAAATCAGTTTGAGCAAAGTGGTTTTGCCCGCGCCGTTGGGGCCCAGCAGGCCGATCTTGTCGCCGCGCAGCAGGGTGCCGGTGAAGTTCTGGATCACGGTGCGTACCGTGCCGTCGGGCTGGGCGAAGCTTTTGCTCACCTCGGTCAGCTCGGCGACCAGCTTGCCGCTGGGCACGCCCGAGGCGACTTCCATGCGCACATTGCCGACTTTTTCGCGTCGGGCTGCCCGCTGTCCGCGCAGGTCTTGCAGTCGCGTGATGCGGCTTTGGCTGCGCGTGCGGCGCGCTTCCACGCCTTTGCGGATCCAGATTTCTTCTTGGGCCAGCAACTTGTCCGCCTTGGCTTGGATGACGGCCTCTTGGGCGAGCTGCTCTTCCTTTTGAATCTGGTATTGCGCAAAGTTGCCGGGGTAGGGCCGCAGTTGTCCTCGGTCGAGTTCGACAATGCGGGTGGCGATTCGGTCCAAGAAAGCGCGGTCGTGGGTGATGGCGATCACGCTGCCTTTGAAGTCGATCAACAGATCCTCCAGCCAGGTGATGGCGTTCAGGTCCAAGTGGTTGGTCGGTTCATCTAACAAGAGCACGTCTGGGCGGGTGACCAAAGCCTGTGCCAAGGCCACACGTTTGCGCATTCCGCCAGACAAGGATTGCACGACGGCCGCTGGGTTGAGTTGCAGGCGCTGCAATGTTTCTTCGACACGCTGCTCCCAGCCCCAGCCGTCCATGGACTCGATCTGGCTTTGCAGGGTGTCCAAGTCGCCCCGGCAGTGTGTGTAATCGTCAATCCACTGAACCACGTCTGACAAGCCTTCGCGTACCGCTTCAAAAATGGTGTGCTCTGGAGTGAGAACGGGTTCTTGCGCCACATAAGCGATGCGTATGCCTTGCTGTACGTGCAAAGAACCATCGTCGGGACGCTCCATGCCCCCTAGGATCTTCAGCAGCGAAGACTTGCCTGTACCGTTGCGGCCAATCAAGCCAATGCGTTCGGATGTCTCCAGAGCGAAGTCTGCGTGATCCAAGAGGGCGACGTGGCCAAAGGCCAGTGACGCGTTCGTAAGTGTGAGTAATGCCATTGGGGCATTATCAAACGGCAATGGGCAAAATTTCTCCAAAAAAAGCAAAAGACTTGCACGAGGCCAGAAAACTGTGCCATAATCGAGGGCTTCGCTGTACAAAAGACGCTCCTCGCAAGATGGGCAAGTCAAAGTAGTGAAGAAGTGCTTGAAAACGGCCTTAGCGGGCAAAAAGATTTTCAAAAACTTGACGCAGCAGCAAAATCTGTGTCATAATTCAAGGCTTCGCTGATCGCAGCGAGTCTTAAGAAAAGGTGATGAGAGTTGCCTTGGTTCTTTAAAAAATTACAGCCGATAAGCGTGGGCGTTTGATGGTGATGGCCAAGTTCTTCGGAACTTA
>JAHECM010000015.1:0-7534 GCA_024641725.1 Limnohabitans sp.
GCGCCATGCCCGCTGGCAGGGCTGAGGCAGTTGATCCGCTCGTTCCGCCCGATCGGCCCGATTCGGGGGTGTCGATGGCCTGCGCCATGGCGCTCAGCAGCGCCAAGCGCTCGGCTTGCGGCGCTGCCGCCGTGTCGGCCACCGTGTCGGTGGCGCGGGCCAGCAGGTAGCCCACGGCGATGGGCGCTCTCAAGGCGGGGGGCAACAGCCGAATGGTCAGGTAAAAAGACCGCGAAACCCCCTTGAGCAGTGGCAAATCCATCGCTGGGGTGGGGGGGGGCAATGCGGCGGGGCTGACCATGTTGGGCGGTATTGTCGCTTGACAGTTTGGATGAATTTCCGTAAATTACTAACCCGTTGGTCATTAAATTCAGGGGTTTCGATGTTTGCTGTCTCTCGGGCGAATCCGTCCATGCTGTTTGGGGTCCGTTTGTCCGGGCTGGCGCTGCTGGTTTTTTTGGCGGCTTGTTCCAAGCCCGCAGAGATCGAGGAGCCTGTGCGTGCGGTCAAGTTGCTGACCGTGGGGGCGTCCGGCTTGAGCGTGCAGTCTGAATACGCGGCCGAAGTCCGTGCCCGCATCGAGTCGCGGCTGGGTTTTCGGGTGGCGGGCAAGCTGATCCTGCGCCAAGCCGAGGCGGGGCAGCGGGTGCAGGCGGGCCAGGTGTTGGCCCAAATTGACCCCCAAGACTACCAATTGGCCGCGCAAGCTGCCCAGGCGCAACTGAGCGCGGCCCAAACGCAGCGCGATGTGAGCTTGGCCGAGTTGCGCCGCTACGAAGGCTTGCGGGCGCAAAACTTCATCAGCAGCGCCGAACTGGAGCGCAGAGAAGCCACCTTCAAGGCGACCGATGCCAGCTTGACGCAGGCCAAAGCGCAGGCCCAGGCGCAAACCAATCAGGCAGCCTATGCCCGCTTGCAAGCCACGACGGCGGGGGTGGTGACAGGCGTTGAAGCCGAAGCGGGCCAAGTGCTTGCAGCCGGTCAACCGGTCGTGCGTTTGGCGCATGACGGCCCGCGTGATGCGGTGTTTGCTGTGCCAGAGCAAGTTGTTGCTTCCTTGAAAATCGGTCAATCCATGACGGCCACCCTGGTCAGCACGGGCCAGTTGCTCAAAGGCCGTGTGCGCGAGGTGGGCGCGAGCGCCGACCCTGTGACGCGGACGTTCACCGTCAAGCTGGCGCTGGACAACTCGGACAAATTGCCCTTGGGCAGCACCTTGAACGTGCAAGCCGCTGTGCTGGCCTCAGCGCAGCCGCAGGCGATCAAGCTGCCAACCACCGCTTTGCGCCAGGAGGGCACGGCCACGGCGGTCTGGCTGCTGGACGAGGCCAATATGACCATTCGTTCACAAACGGTGCAATTGGGTGTGGTGGATGGCAACCAAGTGGCCGTCACCTCGGGCCTTCAAGCCGGTCAAAAAGTGGTGGCGGCGGGGGTGCATGTGCTCTCGCCCGGCCAAAAGGTCACAGCGTATGTGGACCCGTATGCACCGGTCAGTGCGGCCACTGCCACCAAAGCGGCAGCCTCGGCTGACGCGACATCTTCTTCGGCAGGGCGGTGAGCGCCATGCAGACTCCAGACAAGCAAGAGAACCCGCGATTTAACCTGTCGCGCTGGGCGCTGGAACACCCGGCCTTGACGCGTTACCTGATGGTGGCGCTGATGGTGTTGGGCATGGCGTCTTATTTTCAGTTGGGGCAGGACGAAGACCCGCCGTTCACCTTCCGTGCCATGGTGGTGCGCACCTATTGGCCCGGGGCCACGGCCCAGCAAGTGGCGGAGCAGGTGACCGACAAGATCGAGCGCACGCTGCAAGAGGTGCCTTCGGCCGACAAGATTCGCAGCTATTCCAAGCCGGGCGAGTCGCAAATCATTTTCCAGCTCAAAGACAATTCGCGCCCGGGCGATGTGCCGCAAATTTGGTACACCGTGCGCAAGAAGATTGGCGACATGCGCGGCACGCTCCCCGCTGGCGTGGCCGGCCCGTTTTTCAACGACGAATTCGGCGATGTGTATGGCGTGATCTATGCCCTGAGCGGTGACGGCTTCAATGCCGCCGAGGTCAAGCTGCATGCCGACCGCGTGCGCCAAACCTTGCTGCGCGTGCCCGATGTGGCCAAAGTCGAGCTGTTTGGCGTGCAAGACGAAAAGGTCTTTGTCGACATTTCGCAAAAGAAACTGGCCCAGATGGGACTGGACATGGGGGCGGTGCTGGCTCAATTGGGCCAACAAAACGCTGTGGAGTCTGCGGGCACTTTGCAGTCGCCGCAGGACGTGGTGCAAGTGCGCGTGGGGGGGCAGTTTCAGCAGTTGGACGATTTGCGGGCCATGCCAATCCGTGGGGCGTCGGGCGCGCAAATTCGCTTGGCTGACGTCGCTGAAGTCAGCCGAGGCTATGTGGACCCGCCTACCGTCAAAGTCCGCCACGAGGGCAAAGAAGTCATTGCCCTGGGTGTAAGCATGGCCAAGGGCGGCGACATCATCGCGCTGGGCCAGGCTTTGCAAGTCAGCGTCAAGCAAATCGCCGCCACCTTGCCCGCAGGTCTCACCCTGGAGCAGGTGCAGGACCAACCGTCTGCGGTGGCCAAGTCGGTCAATGAATTCATCAAAGTGCTGATCGAGGCGGTGGTGATTGTGTTGGCGGTCAGCTTCTTGTCGCTGGGCCTGCACAAGCGGCCCGGCCAGCACCCCTTGTGGCGGCGCTGGACCTTGGACATTCGCCCCGGTTTGGTGGTGGGTATCACCATTCCGCTGGTGCTGGCGGTGACCTTTTTGGCCATGAATTACTTTGGCATTGGCCTGCACAAAATTTCGCTGGGCTCGCTCATCATTGCGCTGGGTTTGTTGGTGGACGACGCCATCATTGCGGTCGAGATGATGGTGCGCAAGATGGAGGAGGGCTACGACAAGTTCCGCGCCGCCACCTTTGCCTACGAGTTGACGGCCATGCCCATGCTGACCGGCACGCTGATCACGGCGGCGGGCTTTTTGCCCATTGGCATTGCCAAGTCCATGACGGGTGAATACACCTTTGCCATTTTTGCGGTGACCGTGGTCGCTTTGCTGGTGAGCTGGGTGGCCTCGGTGTACTTTGTGCCTTATTTAGGCGCTTGGTTGCTCAAGCCGCCGGCGCATGCGGTGGCCGGCGCGTCTGGGCCCGGGCATGACAGCGCCGAGATGTTTGACACGCCGTTTTACCGCCGGTTCCGCCTGTGGGTGACTTGGTGCGTGACGCACCGCTGGAAGACCATCGCCATCACCATCGCCTTGTTTGCCTTGGGCATGGTGGGCATGGGCAAGGTGCAGCAGCAGTTTTTCCCAGACTCCAGCCGTCCCGAGATCATGGTGGACTTGTGGCTGCCCGAGGGCGCGCCCTTTGCCGCCAGCGAAGAAGTCGCTAAACGCGTCGAGCAGCGCCTGGCCAAAGAAGCGGGCGTGGCCTCGGTCACCACATGGGTGGGTTCGGGCGTGCCGCGTTTTTACCTGCCGCTGGACCAGGTATTTCCGCAGACCAACGTGTCGCAACTGATTGTTTTGACCAGCGATCTGAAAGCGCGCGAAACCTTGCGCGTGAAGCTGCCTGCCTTGCTGGCGCAGGAGTTCCCAGAGGTGCGCGGCCGCGTCAAGCTGCTGCCCAATGGCCCCCCCGTGCCTTACCCGGTGCAGTTCCGCGTGGTGGGTTCTGACCCGGTGGCGCTGCGCTTGAAGGCCGATGAGGTCAAGGCCGCCATGCGCCAAAACACCCACACGCGGGGCGTCAACGACAACTGGAACGAATCGGTCAAGTCGGTGCGCTTGGAAGTAGACCAGGCCAAGGCCCGCGCTTTGGGGGTGACCAGTCAGTCCATCTCGCAGACCGCGCGCATGCTGCTGGCAGGCGCGCCGGTGGGGCAGTTCCGCGAGGGCGACAAGCTGATCGACATCGTGTTGCGCCAGCCACTCAAGGAACGCGATGCACTGTCTGATTTGGGCCAGGCTTATGTGCCCACGGCGTCGGGCAAGGCCGTGCCGCTGTTGCAAGTCGCTCGCCCTGTGTTGGGCTGGGAGCCCGGCGTGATGTGGCGCGAAGGCCGCCAGTACGCGATCACGGTGCAGTCCGACTTGGCCGAGGGCCTGCAAGGGGCCACGGTGACTGCCCAAATGCTGCCCGAGCTCAAAAAAATGGAAGCTGCTTGGGCTGCCAAGGGCCAAACCGACTACCGCATTGAGGTGGCCGGTGCGGTGGAGGAAAGCTCCAAGGGCTCGGCGTCGATCGCGGCGGGCATGCCCATCATGCTGTTCATCACCTTCACGCTGTTGATGCTGCAACTGCAAAGCTTCAGCCGATCGCTGCTGGTGTTCTTGACCGGGCCTTTGGGCATGGCCGGGGTGGCTGCGTCTTTGTTGGCGCTGAACCGACCGTTTGGCTTTGTGGCCTTGCTGGGGGTGATTGCGCTCATGGGCATGATCCAGCGCAATTCGGTGATCTTGATCGACCAAATTGAACAAGACCGCGCGGCGGGCGTGGCCCCTTGGCAAGCCATTGTCGAGTCGGCGGTGCGGCGCTTGCGTCCCATTGTGCTGACAGCGGCGGCTGCCGTGCTGGCCATGATCCCGTTATCGCGCAGCGTTTTTTGGGGCCCTATGGCGGTCGCCATCATGGGCGGCTTGATCGTGGCCACCGCGCTGACGCTGCTGGCGCTGCCGGCCATGTACGCCGCTTGGTTCCGTGTGCCCCGGCCTGGGCAGGCTTGACGGCAGGCCATGCGCGGAGCCAGCCAAAAAGTCGATCTGGAACGGCTAAAATAGAAAGTTGACCGATTTCAAACGGGCGGTCAGGCCTGCGGGTGGCATCCATCCCGGCCTGCTCGCCCTTTTTGTTTGGACCCGCGCGGGTGGCGAAATTGGTAGACGCACCAGGTTTAGGTCCTGACGGTGGCAACACTGTGCGGGTTCGAGTCCCGCCCCGCGCACCAGCCGACTTTGGGCCAAAGGGGCAACCCTGCGGCATGAGAAAAATTCATTTAACCGAGAACGACGATGACAGTGACTGTTGAAACCCTTGAGAAACTGGAACGCAAGATCACCCTGACTGTGCCTGTGACGGCCATCCAGTCCGAAGTGGATGCTCGCCTGAAGGAAATGGCCCGCACGGTCAAAATGGACGGCTTTCGTCCAGGCAAGGTGCCCATGAACGTCGTTGCCCAGCGCTACGGTTACTCGGTGCAGTACGAAGTGCTGAACGACAAAGTGGGCGAGGCGTTTGCCGTGGCCGCCAACGAAGCCCAAGTGCGCGTGGCCGGTCAGCCCCGCATCTCTGAAAAAGAAGGCGCGCCCGAAGGCGAGCTGAACTTCGAAGCCATCTTCGAGGTCTACCCTGAAGTCAAGCTGGGCAATCTGGCAGACACCGTGGTCGAAAAACTGACCGCCGAAGTGTCTGACGCTGCCATTGACAAGACCATCGACATCTTGCGCAAGCAGCGCCGCACCTTCGCCCAACGCGCTCAAGACGCGGCGGCTGCCGACGGTGACCGCGTGACCATTGACTTTGCCGGCAAGATCGACGGCGAAGCCTTTGAAGGCGGCAAGGCCGAAGACTTCCAGTTCTTGGTCGGCGAAGGCCAGATGCTCAAGGAGTTTGAAGACGCGGTGCGCGGCATGAAGTCGGGCGAGAGCAAGACGTTCCCTCTGGCATTCCCGGCCGACTACCACGGCAAAGACGTGGCAGGTAAAACTGCCGACTTTTTAGTCACCATCAAAAAAATCGAAGCCGCCCACCTGCCCGAAGTCAATGAAGCTCTGGCCAAGTCCTTGGGCATCGCCGACGCTTCGGTTGAAGGTCTGCGTGCCGACATCCGCAAGAACCTGGAGCGCGAAGTCAAGTTCCGCCTGCTGGGTCGCAACAAGCAAGCGGCCATGGACGCTTTGGTGGCCCAGGCCGAGTTGGACCTGCCCCAGTCCATCGTTCAGTCCGAAGTTGAACGCCTCAAAGAAGGTGCCCGCGCCGATTTGAAGCAGCGCGGCATCAAGGACGCCGACAAGGCCCCGATTCCTGACGACATCTTCCGCCCTCAAGCTGAGCAGCGCGTGCGCTTGGGCTTGGTGGTGGCTGAGGTGGTGCGCGGCAACACGCTGCACGCCAAGCCCGAGCAGATCAAAGCCCACATTGAAGAGTTGGCCTCCAGCTACGAGCGTCCCGATGACGTGGTGCGCTGGTACAACAGCGACAACCAGCGTTTGGCCGAAGTCGAAGCCGTTGTCATCGAAGGCAATGTGGCCGATTTCGTGCTGGGCCAAGCCAAAGTCACCGAAAAAGCCATCTCTTTTGAAGAGCTGATGGGCCAGGCCTGATCGCCACGCCCTGTGCCGACGGTCAAGGCCGTCTGCCGGGCGAGCCCACCGCGGCCATCCCTGCGCATGGGGCTTGTTGTTCATGCAACAAGCCCCATGTTGCTGATGTGGCTTTGAAATTGGTTAAAGTTGGTTTGAATTTCAGGAGAAATGATGAGCGCACTGGACATCACTAATTTGGGCATGGTGCCCATGGTCGTTGAACAATCGGGCCGTGGCGAACGTGCCTATGACATCTATTCGCGCTTGCTCAAAGAGCGAGTGATCTTTTTGGTGGGCGAGGTCAACGACCACATGGCCAACCTGATCGTGGCCCAGTTGTTGTTTTTGGAAAGCGAAAACCCTGAAAAGGACATCTCGCTGTACATCAACTCGCCCGGTGGCTCGGTGAGCGCTGGCATGGCGATTTACGACACCATGAACTTCATCAAGCCCGATGTGTCCACGCTGTGCAACGGCATGGCCGCCAGCATGGGGGCGTTTTTGTTGTCATCGGGGGCCAAAGGCAAGCGTTTTTCGCTGCCCAACTCCAAGATCATGATTCACCAGCCTTTGGGCGGTGCGCGTGGACAGGCCACCGAGATCGAGATCGCCGCACGCGAAATCGTCAAGACCCGAGCCCACCTGAACCGCATCTTGTCCGAGAACACGGGCCAGCCGCTGGCAAAGATCGAATTGGACACCGAGCGTGACTATTACCTGTCTGCCACCGAAGCCAAAGACTACGGTTTGGTGGACCAAGTGATCTCCAAACGGGCATAAGGTGTGGCCGGTGGCACCGGCACATTCAAAAACGGCGCTGGCCCTGTGAGGCGAGCGCCGTTTTTCTTTCGTTATCATTGACGCTATTGGGATTCCGAGGCAAATCTATGGCCGA
Source organism: Limnohabitans sp. (assembly GCA_024641725.1). GTDB lineage: Bacteria > Pseudomonadota > Gammaproteobacteria > Burkholderiales > Burkholderiaceae_C > Limnohabitans_A. The sequence continues at coordinate 7,208 of JAHECM010000015.1, forward strand.
CAAAAAAGGCTCCACCACTGAGAAAAACCTGTACTGCTCTTTCTGCGGAAAAAGCCAGCACGAGGTCAAAAAATTGATCGCCGGCCCTTCGGTCTTCATCTGCGATGAATGCATCGATTTGTGCAACGACATCGTGCGCGATGAGTTGGCCACCTCGACGGTCGCAGAGGGCGCCAAAGAAGGCTTGCCCACACCCCACGACATCAAGTCGAACCTGGACAACTATGTGATCGGCCAAGAAAAGGCCAAGCGCAGTCTGGCGGTGGCGGTGTACAACCATTACAAGCGCCTTAAGCACAAAGAAAGCGCCAAGAAGGACGACGTGGA
>JAHECM010000015.1:7634-9938 GCA_024641725.1 Limnohabitans sp.
GTGTTCACCGATGTGGAGCCTGAGGATTTGATCAAATTCGGCCTGATCCCTGAGCTGGTGGGCCGTTTGCCCGTGGTGGCCACCTTGGCCGAGCTGACCGAGGAAGCGCTGGTGCAGATTTTGACCGAGCCAAAAAATGCGGTGGTCAAGCAGTTCACCAAGCTGTTGGCCATGGAGGGCGTCGAGCTGGAAGTGCGCTCCAACGCCTTGCTGGCGATCGCCCGCAAAGCACTCGCACGCAAGACCGGTGCACGGGGTTTGCGCTCCATCATGGAGCAGGCGCTGATCGACACCATGTACGAACTGCCCAACGCGGCCAACGTCGAAAAGGTGGTGGTTGACGAGTCCACCATTGACGACAACAAACCACCTTTGTTGGTGTACCGCGAAACGGCCAAGCAGGCCTGATGAACACGCCCACCACCCCGATGAGTGCCCGCCTTGACAGCCGGCTTGAAATCGCGGGTGAAGCATCCAAGTGATGCCCATTCTTTGAGGTAACCCCATGTCCGGACACACCCCCTTGCCCCCGACCCCAATCGACTTGCCCATGTTGCCTTTGCGCGATGTGGTGGTTTTCCCTCACATGGTGATACCGCTTTTCGTGGGACGGCCCAAGAGCATCAAAGCGCTGGAATCGGCCATGTCGAGCGATCGCCGCATCATGCTGGTGGCCCAAAAGACCGCCGCCAAAGACGAACCCGATGCCGGCGACATGTTCGATGTGGGCTGCGTCTCCACCATCTTGCAAATGCTCAAGTTGCCCGACGGCACGGTCAAAGTGCTGGTCGAGGGACAGCAGCGCGCCAAGGTGGAAGCCATCGTGGACGGCGAAGCGCATTTTGTGGCAACCGCTGTGCCTGTTGACCCGGCCATGGAGCTGACCGAGGCAGGCAGCGAGTCAGAGGCCTTGCGCCGTGCGGTGATGCAGCAGTTCGACCAGTACGTCAAACTGAACAAAAAAATCCCGCCTGAAATACTGACATCCATTTCGAGCATCGACGATGCCGGCCGTCTGGCCGACACCATCGCCGCACACTTGCCGCTCAAGTTGGAAAACAAGCAGGCCGTGTTGGACTTGTCCCGCATCAAAGAGCGTTTGGAAAACCTGTTTGCCCAGCTCGAGCATGAAGTAGACATTCTGAATGTGGACAAGCGCATCCGTGGCCGTGTCAAGCGCCAGATGGAGAAAAATCAACGCGACTTCTACCTGAACGAACAGGTCAAGGCCATCCAAAAAGAGCTGGGTGAGGGCGAAGAGGGCGCTGACATCGAAGAGATCGAAAAGAAGATCAAAGCCGCCAAGATGCCTGCGGACGCCCGCAAAAAGGCCGATGCTGAGCTCAAAAAACTCAAGCTCATGTCGCCCATGTCGGCAGAGGCTTCGGTGGTGCGCAACTACATCGACGTGCTCACGGGCTTGCCTTGGAGCAAAAAAACAAAAATCAAACACGACTTGGGCAATGCCGAAGGGGTGTTGAACCAAGACCACTTTGGTTTGGACAAAGTCAAGGACCGCATCTTGGAATACCTCGCGGTGCAGCAACGCGTGGACAAGGTCAAGTCACCTATTTTGTGTCTGGTGGGCCCTCCTGGCGTCGGCAAAACCTCGCTGGGTCAGTCGATCGCCAAGGCCACGGGGCGCAAGTACGTGCGCATGGCGCTGGGAGGTATGCGTGACGAAGCCGAAATCCGGGGGCACCGCCGCACCTACATTGGTGCCATGCCGGGCAAAGTGTTGCAAAGCTTGAACAAGGCGGGCACCCGCAACCCACTGTTCCTGCTGGACGAAATCGACAAATTGGGCACGGACTTTCGGGGGGACCCCTCCAGTGCTTTGCTCGAAGTGCTGGACCCTGAGCAAAACCACACCTTCGCCGACCACTATGTGGAGGTCGATTTCGATCTGAGCGACGTGATGTTTGTGGCAACGTCCAACTCCATGAACATCCCGCCTGCGCTGCTGGACCGCATGGAAGTCATCCGTCTGTCTGGTTACACGGAGGATGAGAAAACCAACATCGCCATGCGTTACCTGCTGCCCAAGCAAATGGAAAACAATGGCATTAAGGCCGAAGAGTTGGCCGTGGCCGAAGACGCGGTGCGCGATGTGGTGCGGTACTACACCCGCGAAGCAGGCGTGCGTTCCTTGGAACGCGAGTTGTCCAAGATTTGCCGCAAAGTGGTCAAGGGCCTCTTGCTCAAGCAAATGCAGCCACAAGTTCAAGTGACGGCCGACAACCTCAATGACTTTTTGGGTGTGCGCAAGTTCAGCTATGGCCGCGCAGAGCAAAAAAATCAGGT
>JAHECM010000022.1 GCA_024641725.1 Limnohabitans sp.
CCACCACGGGGGCGGCCATCACGCTGGGCAAGCGCCTGTCCAAAGATTTTTACCTGCTCTACGAAAGCAGTCTGAGCGGCGCCTTCGGCAGCTTGTACGTGTTCTACGACCTGTCCCGCCGTCTCACGCTGCGGGCACAAACGGGCGATGTCAACGCGCTGGACCTGGTCTATACCGTGCGCAAAGACTGAGCCGACTGTGTTTCGACTGCGCAGCGAACCGAGTCCAACGAAGCGAGGTCTCAATGGAATCAGTGCAGGGGCCAATTACAATCGCGCACACCGCCACCGTAGTTCAATGGATAGAACTCTCCCCTCCTAAGGGAGTGATACAGGTTCGATTCCTGTCGGGGGCACCAAAACACCCAGCACTCACACCCACTGCAAACGGTTTTCATCCAGTACGGCGTAACGCCGCCCGGATTTGTCCATCGGTTTGAGCAAACCATCGCGCACCAAGGCGCTGATTTCTCGGCTCACTGTTTCAAGTTTGAGGTCCAGCATGGCGCCCATGTCATCGCGGGCAAACAAGGTGGTTTGCGTGGGGTGATCCGGATCGCGCATTTTCAGGGCCAGACCTGCCACACGCTGGCGTGCCGTGCCAAAGTTCAGCTCTGCCAGCCAATCGTCGGCGTCTTTCAGGGCGTGTTGCCATTTTTGCATCAGGCGCAGGTGCAGTCGGGGTGAATGGGTGGAGAGGTGGTGCAAAACCGACAAGGGGATGCGGCAAACGCTGACTTCGGTCAGCGCGATGCACTCGGTGTCAAAACGCGAGGTGGCCAGCGCCTCCAGCCCCGCCAGATCGCCAGGCCGGAGTACCCGGACAATGCGCTCACGCCCGTCACTGGTGGATCGCACCAGTTTGACCATGCCTTTGCGCACCGTGTACACCCCCAACGCGCTCTCGCCTTCGGTGTAGAGGACACTGTCAGAGGCAAAAGCCAAGTCGTCGATCGGGCTGTGGATCTGAGAGAAGTCCTGCTCGTTCAGGTCTGCAAACAGCACCATGTCTCGGATGCCGCAGTTGCGGCAGTCCGACGTTCCCTGCCACGCTGATTCAATATGGATAGGTATCACAGTGCAGGAATTTACCACTTGCACGGCCACTTGCTTGGGTGTCGCCAAATCCAAGTACAGATAAATTCACCGACAGATGCACTCACCTGATCGGCACCGCAGGCCACTTGCACCGAGTCTGCGACACTTGGGTTTGCCATGTTCCAACCAGCTGCTCAACCACGCTGACCGCTCACAATGAACCACCACCTGACCACCCGAGAACGTTTGCATCTCATCTTGAATTACTCAAGCGTCAAAGACAAAACGGCGGCTTGGGTCTTTTCTTGGATCATGACTTTGCTGGTCTTGGCCAATGTGGCCGCCGTGATTTTGGAGTCGGTGCCTGCCATCGAGCAGCAAGGCCGGCATGCATTTGCCTGGTTTGATGCACTCTCGGTTTGCTTTTTTGGCGTCGAGTACTTGCTGCGAGTTTGGACGGCCGCAGAAAACCACAAGTCCAAAAAACCCAGTGCAACGGGCCGCCGCTTGCACTACATCTTCGGATTTCATGGCCTGATTGACCTGATCGCCATCCTGCCATTTTTCCTCCAGTCCTTGCTGCCCGGGCTGGACCTGCGCGTGTTGCGCGTGATCCGTATTTTGAGAATTCTCAAACTCTCGCATTACTCCACTGCGCTGGAGGATCTGATCGCATCCATTTACGCCGAGCGGGACTCTTTTATGTCGGCACTGTATTTGCTGGCACTGTCGATTCTGATCGCTTCATGCCTCATGTATTACGCCGAGCACCGCTTGCAGCCAGCGCAGTTCGGCACCATCCCCGACGCCATGTGGTGGGCGATTGTGACCATCACCACCGTCGGGTATGGCGATGCGGTGCCGGTGTCGGCTTACGGCAAGCTCATTGGCGCGGCGACCGCTTTGTCCGGCATCCTCACCGTGGCCTTGCTCACGGGCATTGTGGCTTCGGCCTTTGCGACCCGCGTGCGGCGTCAAGAAATCGAGTTCACCACCGAGGTTGAAGTGCTGATCAAAGACGGCCACATGACCGCCAAGGAAAAACGAACCATCGAACACCTGCGCAAAGAATTTGGCATCACCGAAGACCACGCGCGCGCAGTTATTCGACAGGTCATCGAGGAAGCATCCGCAAAAAAGCAGCCAAGTTGAGGCGCAGTGACTTTGCTGCTGGGGCTTAGGAAAGTGACGCCTCAGAGACTTGAACGCTCAACTCTGAACGCGCAAATCCATCACCTCTTGGCGCAAAGCCTGCGCCCAGGCTCGCCGGTCACGGCCTTGCGCGCTTTGAGGCGGCCCAAAGTGGACCACCGCCACAATGGGCGGCGCGGTCAGCGTGCGCCAAATGGAGCCGATCAGGGTGTCATCACCAATGTAGCAAGGCGCATCACAAGGCTCGCCTGAGCGTGCATCGATGAATTTGAGCGACATGGGCTGCACCGGCGCATCGGCCAAGATGGCCGACTGGATCAGGTTGGCATGAAAGGGCAGCAGATCACGCCCATCGCTGGTGGTGCCCTCGGGGAACACCGCCAGCACGTCGCCGTCTTGCAGGGCATGGGCCATGTCTTTGACCATGCGCAACGCGTCTTTGCGCTTGGTGCGTTCGATGTACAAGGTGTCCGAACCCGTGGCCAGCATGCCGATCAAAGGCCAGTCGCGGATGTCGGACTTGGACACAAAGCGGCAATGGCGCGCCGCATGGATGACCGAGATGTCCAGCCAAGAGATGTGGTTGGCCACGATCAGTGCCGGACCCGCCACGACCGGCGTGCCCAACACTTTGACCTGAATGCCCCACAGCGCCAACAACTGCGATGACCACACTTGCACACGCATGGCACGTTGCTCGGCACTGAGCTGCGGAAAGTGGGCGTGAATCCACCACACGCCGACCAGCACATGCCACAGGCCGCGCAGGAGTTTCCAAAGGGCACGCAAAGGATTCATGCCGCGTGAGTCAGGGGCGTCGATCCAGGCTCAAGCCTTGGCCTCGAACGCCACATGCCCAGACACCAACGTGGCCAGCACGCGGCCGGGCAGCTCGTAGCCTGAAAACGGCGTGCTCTTGCCTTGGCTGCGCAGGGCCGCTTCGGTCACCGGCCAGTGGCCGTCGGTGCTCAGCACACACACATCGGCCACGCCGCCCACCGCCAGCTGGCCCACCGAGCCTTGCAGCGTCGCCAGTGACGCACCCAACACCCGCGCCGGCTCTGAGGTGATGCGCGCGAGCACTTGAGACACCGGCAAACCGGCCTCCTGCCCCCACTTGAGGGCCAGGCTCCACAGCAGCTCCAGCCCCGTGGCACCGGGTTCGGCTTCGGCAAAGGGCAGCGCTTTGGCATCCGCGTCGACTGGTGTGTGGTCGGACACCAGCGCGTCGAGTGTGCCGTCGGCCAAACCAAGACGCAGCGCATCGCGGTCGCGCTGTTGTCGCAGCACGGGCGTCAGGCGCGCGCGGCTGTCAAAGTAGCCCATGTCGGTGTCGGTCAAGTGCAAAGAGTTGATGCTCACGTCCGCCGTGACCGGCAGGCCCTCGGCTTTGGCCTGGCGCACCAGCGCCACGCCCTGGGCGCTGCTGATGCGGCACAGGTGCACTCGCGCACCTGTGCTGCGCACCAGCTCAAAAATCGTGTGCAGTGCAATGGTTTCGGCCGCCACCGACACGCCCGACAGCCCCATGCGCGTGGCCAGCGCGCCGCTGGCGGCCACGCCTTTGCCCAAATGGATTTCTTGAGGCCGCAACCAAACGGTGTAGCCAAAGGTGCTGGCGTATTGCAAGGCGCGCTGCAGCACCTGGGTGCTGGGCACCGGCACCTCGGCCTGGCTGAAGCCCACGCAACCGGCAGCGGTCAACTGACCCATTTCGGTCAGCACCTCGCCCTTCAGGCCCACCGTGAGCGCACCCAGCGGCAGCACACGCGTTTGGTGGAGTTTTTCGGCGCGGTAGCGCAGCATCTCCACCAAACCAGGTTCATCCAGGACCGGCTCGGTGTCGGGCGGGCAAACCAAGCTGGTCACACCACCGGCCACGGCGGCGGCCATTTCGGACTCCAGCATGCCCGCGTGCTCTTGGCCGGGTTCGCGCAAACGCGCCGCCAAGTCCACCAGGCCCGGAGCCACGATGCATCCCGTGGCGTCGATCACTTTGCTCGCTACAAATCCGGCAGGCGCTGCACCCACGGCGACGATGCGCCCAGCCGCGATGGCCACATCGGCGGTTTGGTCGAGGCCACTGGCCGGGTCCATGACGCGGCCGTTTTGAATCAAGATGTTCATGGAGTTCGTCCTTATGCCTCGTTGCCCGCCACGATGCTCATCACCGCCATGCGCACCGCGATGCCAAAGGTCACCTGCGGCAAGATCACGCTTTGCTGGCCGTCCACCACGGCAGAGTCAATTTCGACCCCTCGGTTGATCGGGCCGGGGTGCATGACGATGGCATCTGGCTTGGCCAGTTGCAGCTTCTCGGGGGTGAGACCAAAGCTCTCGAAGTATTCTTGGCTGGAGGGGAGCAGCGCGCCGCTCATGCGCTCGTTTTGCAGACGCAGCATGATGACCACGTCGCAGCCTTTGATGCCTTCTTCCAGGTTGTTGAAGACGCGCACGCCCATCTGGGCCATGTCGGCAGGCACCAAGGTTTTGGGGCCGACCACGCGCACTTCGGCGCAGCCCAGCGTGGTGAGTGCATGGATGTCCGAGCGCGCCACCCGCGAGTGCAGCACATCCCCCACGATGGCCACGGTGAGATTGGCAAAGTCTTTTTTGTAGTGCCGGATCGTGAACATATCCAGCAGGCCCTGGGTGGGGTGGGCGTGGCGGCCGTCGCCTGCGTTGACCACATGCACATGCGGTGCCACATGCTGGGCGATCAGGTAAGGCGCACCCGACTCGCTGTGGCGCACCACAAAAATGTCGGCGGCCATGGCGCTCAGATTGGCGATGGTGTCGAGCAGCGACTCGCCCTTGCTGGCCGACGAGCGCGCAATGTCGAGCGTGTACACATCGGCCGACAAACGGGTGGCCGCGATGTCGAAGGTGGTGCGGGTGCGGGTGCTGTTTTCAAAAAACAGGTTGAACACGCTCTTGCCGCGCAAGAGGGGCACCTTTTTGACTTCGCGGTCATTGACACTCACAAAGCTGGCTGCGGTGTCCAAGATGTGCGTCAGGATGTCTTTGGACAGCCCTTCGGTGGAGAGCAGGTGGATCAGCTCGCCGTGCTGGTTGAGTTGGGGGTTGTTGCGTTTGTAGAGCATGGTGTTCTCGCCTGGGTCAGGCCTTGTTCTCCACTTCAAAACTGAAATTGCCTACGCTGTCGCGGGCCAGCGCCAGCGACTGCGTCTCGGGCAGGGCCACGCGGGCGGCGGCGAAGTCGGCTTGCACTGGGAGCTGCCGTCCGCCCCGGTCCACCAGCACCGCCAGTTGCACGCGGGCTGGGCGTCCATAGTCAAACATTTCGTTGAGTACGGCACGGATGGTGCGCCCGGTGTAGAGCACGTCGTCCAACACCACAATGTCGGCACCGTCCACCTCAAAAGGCAGATGCGTTTGCCCGCCTGCGGACAGGCCGCGTTGGGCGAAGTCGTCGCGGTGCATGACCGAGGACACTTGGCCGCAATCGCCGGGCAAACCCAAGTCCCGCTGCAAGCGCTCGGCCAACCAGGCACCGCCCGAAGTGATGCCCACCAATCGCGTGTCGGCGGTGCAAAGGCTGCGCACACCGCGCAGCAACTCTTGGTACAAGGCCTCGGCATCGAGGGCGAGAGCGCTCATGGCAAGCTCCTTAAAAACTGTTCAAGAATGATGGCCGCTGCTGCCGCATCGGCGTCTTTGGCGCCATAGGAATGGGCTTCGGTGGTGGTGTAGCGCTCGTCCACCTCGTACACCGCCAGACCAAAGCGGCCGCGCAACTGGCGGCCAAACTTGCGCGCGCGCAGGGTGTTTTCATGCTCCCCACCGTCGGGGTGGGTTGGCACGCCAATCACCAGCGCGTCGGGCTGCCACTCTTTGAGGCGTTCGGCAATTTTGGCAAAGCGCGCATCGCCCTCGGCAGCAATGGTGCCTTGCGGGGTGGCGGTTTTCATGAGGCGGTTGCCCACGGCCACACCGGTGCGCTTGAGGCCATAGTCCAGCGCCAAAAAGGTTTGCTGCGTGGGCGGCACAGCATGGGTTTCGAGCTGGCTCATGCGTGCCCCGCCTCGGGTGAAAGCATCCAGCTTTGCAGGCCCAGCAGGGCCAGGGCTTGGTCGTAGCGCTGCGCGATCGGGGTGTCAAACACGATGGCCGCGTTGGCAGGCACCGTGAGCCAACTGTTCTCGCCCAGTTCGGATTCAAGTTGCCCCTCACCCCACGAGGCATACCCCAGCGTGACCAAGACCCGGCGCGGGCCTGCGCCAGCAGAAATGGCCTCGAGCACATCGCGCGAGGTGGTCATCTCCAGCCCGCCTTCGACCGTGAGGGTGGAGGCATAAATGCTGGTTTTGTCTTGTTGGTCGTCGCCCAAGTGGATCGGGTCGTGCAGCACAAAGCCGCGTTCTGTCTGCACGGGTCCGCCTTGCATCACGGGACAAGCCAACAGGTCTTCACGCCGCAAGGGCAAGTCAACCTTGTCAAACAGGTGGCGCAGCGACAACTCGCTGGTCTTGTTGATGATCAGGCCCATGGCCCCGCGCTCGCTGTGCTCGCACAGATAGACCACGCTGCGGCCAAATAGTTCATCGTCCAAGCCGGGCATTGCAATCAAAAAATGGTGCGTGAGCTTGAAGGAGGCAGAATCGGCGGACATGCACCGATTTTAACGGCCCCGCCCCGGGCTGCCGGGTCGGAGCCACAGGTATTTACCGTCCATGGACACCCCTTTTTCGAGCGGATTGGTCTGGCTGCGCCGCGATGTGCGCCTGCACGACAACGCTGCGCTGTACCAAGCGCTCAAACACTGCCAGCAGGTTCATGTGGCCTTCATTTTGGACACCACCATCTTGGACGCCCTGCCCCGGGCCGACCGGCGGGTCGAGTTCATCCGCGACTCGCTGGCCGAATTGGATGCGCGCCTGGCCGAGCTGGGGGCTGCAAATGGCCGCCCTGACTGCGGCCTGATCGTGCGCCATGCGGCGGCCGAGCAGGAGATTCCACGCCTGGCGCAGCAGTTGGGCGCGCTGGCGGTCTTTGCCAGCCACGACGACGAACCCGCGGCCCAGTTGCGCGATGGCCGGGTGCGCGGCCATTTGGCAGACCATGGCATCGCCTTTCACACCGTCAAGGACCATGTGGTTTTTGAGCGCCAAGAGGTGATGACGCTGGCAGGCACAGCGTTTTCGGTCTTCACACCCTACAAAAACGCCTGGCTGCGCAAGGTGAATGATTTTTACCTCAAGGCTTACCCGGTGGAGCGCTACGCCGCGCACCTGGCCGAGCGCCCCGAGGCCCTACGCCAGTCGGTGCCGCGCTTGTCGGACATCGACTTCGAAGCCACCAACCTCAAAGACTTGCACATTCCCGTGGGCGAGTCGGGGGCGCAAACCTTGTTGGCCGACTTTTTGCAACGCATTGACGACTACGAGCAGCGTCGCAATTTTCCGGCTGTCAAAGGCCCCAGTTACCTGAGCGTGCACCTGCGCTTTGGCACGGTGTCAATTCGCCAACTCGCGCGAGAAGCGCACGCCCGCATGCAAGCGGGCAGCGAAGGTGCGGCGGTGTGGCTGTCCGAGCTGATTTGGCGCGACTTTTACGCCCAGGTGCTGGCCAACTTTGCCCATGTGGGCGCGGGTGAGAGCTTCAAGCGAGACTACGACGCCATCCACTGGGACCATGGCCCGCACGGGCACAAGCTGTTTGACGCATGGTGCCAAGGCCGAACCGGCTATCCGCTGGTGGACGCAGCCATGCGCCAGCTCAATCAAACCGGCTACATGCACAACCGACTGCGCATGGTGGTGGCCAGCTTTTTGTGCAAAGACCTGGGGGTGGACTGGCGATGGGGCGAAAAATACTTCGCCACCCATCTCAACGACTTTGACCTGTCGGCCAACAACGGTGGCTGGCAGTGGGCCAGTTCGAGCGGCTGCGACGCCCAACCCTACTTTCGCATTTTCAACCCGACGAGCCAGAGCGAAAAGTTCGATGCCGAGGCCAAGTTCATCCGCCGCTATGTGCCCGAACTGGCCTCACTGGCCAGCAAAGCGATCCATGCGCCTTGGCTGGCTGGCGCGCTGGAGCTCCAAGCGGCTGGGGTAGACATCGGCAAAACTTACCCCGCCCCCATCGTGAACCACGCCCAAGCGCGAGAAAAAACGCTGGAGCGCTACGCCGTGGTCAAGAAAAAAGCCGCCTGAGTTTCAGGCGGCTTGGCAGCCCATCGCCTCAGATGGCCACCATCTCAAAATCTTCTTTGCGGGCAGCGCACTCGGGGCAGGTCCAGTTCATGGGCACGTCTTCCCATTTGGTGCCAGCGGCAATGCCGTGTTCGGGGTCGCCTTCGGCTTCGTCGTAAATCCAGCCGCAGATCAGGCACATCCAGGTTTTGAGTTCCATAGGGGTTTGTTCAAATAGAGTCGAATAGAATGATTTGATTGTATCGGGCCGCTGTTTGCCGCCCACCCAAGCCCCCCGAAAAATCTTGTCCATGACCGACGACTGCGCCACTGAAACGACCCCCGAAGACGGCGAATCCCAAGGCCTGGCCTGCGTTTTGGCGTTCAACGCCAATGACCCCAGCGGCGCGGGCGGCCTGAGCGGCGATGTCTTGGCCATGGGCTCGGTCGGCGCCCACACCTTGCCCGTGGTGACCGGCGCGTATGTTCGCGACACCAGCGGCATCCAAGACTTTTTCCCCTTCGACGAAGAAGCCGTGGGCGACCAAGCGCGTGGCGTGGCCGAAGACGTGCCCATCCAAGTCATCAAAGTGGGCTTTGTGGGCACCCCAGAGAACATCGCCCTGATCGCCGAGTTGGCCGATGACTACGACGGCGTGCCCGTGGTGGCCTACATGCCCAATCTGTCGTGGTGGGAAGACGACAAGATCGACGACTACTTGGACGCTTTTCGGGAACTGCTGCTGCCCCAGACCAGCGTGCTGGTGGGCCACCACAGCACTTTGCGACGTTGGCTCCTGCCCGAGTGGCGTGGCGAGCGCAACCCCGGCCCGCGAGACATTGCCAAAGCTGCGGCCGAACTGGGCGTGCCCTACACCCTGGTGACCGGCATGCCGCTGCCCGAGCAGCACATTGACAATGTGCTGGCCTCCCCCGAGACCGTGATTGCCCACGAAAAATTTGAACGCATTGAGGCCGTTTTTGCGGGCGCGGGCGACACCCTGTCTGCTGCGCTGGCCGCTTTGCTGGCCACCGGCATGGACCTGGCCGAGGCCGCGACCGAAGCGCTCGCCTACCTGGACCGCTGCTTGGACGAAGGTTTCAGACCCGGCATGGGCCAGGTCATTCCCGACCGGCTGTTTTGGGCACTGAGCGAGGGCGACGAGGACGAAGCCAGTGAAGGCCCAAGAGACGGGGTGCCCCCCGGCGCTGATTATTTTGAAGTCCCCTTCAACGAAACCAAACATTGATTCCCAGAGAACCCTCCATGACCGACCGCAACATCGACCTGTTTGAACGCGCCTCCCAAGTGATCCCGGGCGGCGTCAACTCGCCCGTGCGCGCCTTTCGCGCCGTGGGCGGCACCCCCCGCTTTGTGCAGCGCGCCCAAGGCGCTTACTTTTGGGACGCCAACGGCCAAAAGTACATCGACTACATCGGCTCGTGGGGCCCCATGATCTTGGGCCACGGCAACCCTGTGGTGCTGG
>JAHECM010000027.1:0-2736 GCA_024641725.1 Limnohabitans sp.
GGGTTGATGGAGCCCAACTCGCCATAAAACGGGATCGGGCGTGCCCGCGCACGGGCCGCGTCGCGCAGTGCCGCGCCGCCGCGTGTGGAGCCCGTGAAAGCAGCCGCTGCAATGAGCGGGTGCTGGATGAGCGCCACCCCAATGGGGTTGCCCACGCCCTGCACCATCTGGATCAAACCGGCGTGCAAGCCCAAGCTGCCCAGCACTTGCTGCGCCAACTGGGCCACGCGGGCCGAGGTGTGAAGGTGGCCCGAGTGGGCTTTGACCACCACGCTGCAGCCGGCCGCCAGCGCCGAAGCGGTGTCCCCGCCCAGCACCGAAAAGGCGAACGGAAAGTTGCTGGCCGAGAACATGGCCACCGGCCCAAGGGGCACGCGCACACGCACCATGGCCGGGTGGCCTGCGGGCGGGGCACCGGCCACCGCTGGGTCGTTGGTGAAGGCAAAAGCCCCGCCGCTTTGGGCAAGGCTGGCAAAGCGGCGCAGCTGAAAAGCGGTCCGGTCCAACTCACCATTCAGACGCGGCAAGCCCAGGCCGGTTTCGGTGTCGGCCAATTCAAGGAGTTTTTCTCGGTCGTTCTCCAGCGCCGTGGCCAAGGCGTTGAGCAGCTTGGCGCGCGTGTCACCGTCGCTGGCTTGCCAAGCGTCAAAGGCATCGCGGGCTTGGGCGACCGCCGTGTCCAGCTCGGCTGCAGTGGTGACGGGCAAGCGCTCGCCAAAGGCTTGAGCGGTGCGGGCGTTGAAAGATTGGAGTGTGGTCATGAGGGGCTCAAGAAAAAAATAAAAGAAGTTCAGAGAGAAGTTTCAAAACTGGCCGTGGTCCAGCGGCGGGCCTGCTCGCTGAGCGACACGCCCAAACCGGGCAAAGTGGGCACCAACATGCGGCCGTCTTGGATGTGGATGCGTTCGTTGAACAGCGGCTCCAGCCACTCGAAGTGCTCCACCCAGGGCTCGGTCTTGTAATTGGCGGCCAGGTGGATGTGCAGCTCCATCGCAAAGTGCGGGGCCAGCATGACCCCGGCGTGCTCAGCGAGTTGCGCAATTTTGAGAAACGGTGTGATGCCGCCCACGCGCGGGCCATCGGGCATGAGGTAGTCGGCGGCGCGGTGGCGGATCAGGTCCCAGTGCTCTTGCACGCTGGTCAGCATCTCGCCAGTGGCAATCGGGGTGTCAAACTGCGCGGCCAGCGCGGCATGGCCCTCGTGGTCGTAGGCGTCCAGTGGCTCTTCGATCCAGACCAGATTCAGCGGTTCGAGGCGACGGCACATGCGCTGCGCGGTGGGCCGGTCCCATTGCTGGTTGGCGTCCACCATGATCGGCACGCGCTCGCCCAGGTGCTGGCGCACCGCGCTGACCCGCTCAATGTCTTTGTCGCAATCGGGCTGGCCTACCTTGAGTTTGATGCCGCCAATGCCCTGCGCCACCGAGGCCGAGGCGTTGACCAGCAACTGGTCCAGCGGTGTGTGCAAAAAACCGCCCGAGGTGTTGTAGCAGCGCACGCTGTCGCGTTGCGTGCCCAGCAGCTTGGCCAGCGACAAGCCTGCGCGTTTGGCCTTCATGTCCCACAGCGCCACGTCAAACGCGCCAATGGCTTGCACCGACAGGCCGCTGCGGCCCACCGAGGCCCCCGCCCAACACAGCTTGTCCCAAATTTTGGCGATGTCGTTCGGGTCTTCGCCCATGAGCACAGGCGCAATTTCTTGGGCGTGCGCAAACTGGCCGGGGCCACCGGCTCTTTTCGAGTAACTGAAACCCACGCCTTCAGCACCGTCCCTCGTTTTGAGTTCAACGAACAAGAGGGCGATTTCGGTCATCGGCTTTTGCCGTCCGGTCAGCACCTTGGCGTCGCTGATCGGGTTGGCCAGCGGCAAGGTGCAAGCGGACACGCGGGCCCAGGTGATGGCGTCGGCCATGGACTGCGTCCTTATTCGGCTTTGATGCCAGCGACTTTGATGACGCGGGTCCATTGGTCCAACTCGGACTTGAGAAAAGGCACGTAGTGTTTGCTGCCCGAGGGCGGCACCACAAAGCCCACCGAAGTCAGGCGGTTGCGAAATGCATCGGACTTCATGGCCTGGGCCATGCCGGCTTCGAGCTTGTCCACGGTGGCTTGCGGTGTGCCCTTGGCCACCGAAATACCAGACCACGAGGTGGCTTCGAAGCCCTTGTAACCCGACTCGGCCACGGTGGGGGTGTCGGGGTACAGCGGGTTGCGCTCCTTGCTGGACAAAGCGATGGCGCGCAGCTTGCCTGCTTTGATGTGCGGCAAAGCCACGTCTTGGTTCAAGAACACCATGGGAATGGTTCCGGCCAGCAGGTCGTTGAGCATGGGGCCGCCGCCCTTGTAGGGAATACCGGTCAGAAAAGTGCCTGTGGTTTGCTTGAACAACTCCATCGCCATGTGGCCCGAGGCCGCGTGGGTGAAGCCATAGTCCAGCTTGCCTGGATTTTTCTTGGCGTAGTCCACGATGTCTTTGACGGTCTTGAACGGCTGCGAAGGGTGCACCAGCAAGACATTGGGTCCCGAGTTCACCTGCGAGAGGTGGATGAAATCGGTCATCGAGTTGTAGCGCAGATTCGGGTCCAGGCCGTGCGCCACGGCGTTTTGCCCCACACCGCTTTGGATCAGGGTGTAGCCATCAGCGGGCAATTTGAGCGCGCGCTCCATGCCCACAATGCCCCCGGCACCGGCAATGTTCTCGACCACAATCGCTTGCTTGAGCACCTTGCCCAACTC